>NZ_LUNF01000120.1:0-2881 GCF_001626145.1 Aeromicrobium sp. REDSEA-S32_B7 | reverse complement strand
GCCAGCTGCTCGATCGGGTACCCGCGGTACTCGAGGATGCCCTTGTCGCCGTCGATGTAGGTGATCGAGCTGCGCGTGGACGCGGTGTTGGTGAAGCCGGGGTCGTACACGGCGATGCCGGGCTCGTCCTCGGTCTTGCCGATCTTGCCGAGGTCGGAGGCGCGGACGGTGCCGTCCGTGATCTCGAGCTCGTACTCCTCGCCCGTGCGGTTGTCGCGGACGGTCAGGGTCTGGTCGGTCACGATGGGTCTCCTGTGACGTGCTGTACGGGTCGTTGATGTGGTCCCGGACTCACTTCCAACCTAGTGCGGCCCCCCTCGGTGCGCGAGGCTGGGTCTCGGGGACCGGACCCGCGACCGGGGCTCGCGTCGTGCCCGGCACCCCGTTTTGACCCGGCTGGGGCGGGCCGGTTACTCTTGGACGTCGTTGTGCCCTGCGTGCGCGATCGCCCTCCGGCGGTCCGGCGCCGACGCGGGAAACCACGTCCCTTCCGCCGCCACCTCGCGGCACGGGACCGCGCAACGACACCGACGCCAAGAACGACAACGAGAAGGTCACGCCGTGCCCACGTACAGCCCGAAGCCTGCTGACATCAGCCGTCAGTGGCACGTCATCGATGCCCAGGACGTCGTCCTCGGGCGTCTCGCCGTCTCGGCCGCGCACCTGCTGCGCGGCAAGCACAAGGCGACGTTCGCCCCGCACGTCGACGGTGGTGACTTCGTCGTCATCATCAACGCCGAGAAGGTCGCGCTGACGGGCAACAAGCGCTCCGACAAGGACGTCTACCGCCACAGCGGCTACCCGGGCGGCCTGAAGACGATCGCCTACGGCGACCTCCTCGACAAGGACGCCCGCAAGGCCGTCGAGAAGTCCGTGGCCGGCATGCTGCCGAAGAACCGCCTCGGACGTCAGATCATCAAGAAGCTGAAGGTCTACGCCGGCCCGGAGCACCCGCACGCCGCGCAGCAGCCCCAGCCGTACGAGATCAAGCAGATCTCCCAGTGAGCACCCGAGCAGAAGAGACGAGCACCGTGGCCGACACCACCGAGACCGACGTCCCCACCAGCACCGACGGCGTCTACACGACCGAGACCTCGCCCTCCTCGGAGATCGCGACCAGCAACTCGGTCATCGCCCCCGGCGCGGCCACCGGCCGTCGCAAGGAGGCCGTCGCCCGCGTGCGCATCGTGCCCGGCACGGGCGTGTGGACCGTCAACGGCAAGCCGCTCGAGGAGTTCCTCCCGAACAAGCTGCACCAGCAGATCGCCAAGGAGGCCCTGGCGGCCACCGGCCTCGAGGGCAGCTTCGACGTCGTCGCCCGGGTCACCGGCGGCGGCATGACCGGCCAGGCCGGTGCGCTGCGCCTCGGCGTCGCCCGTGCCCTGAACGGCGTCGACGAGGAGGTCAACCGTCCGATCCTCAAGAAGGCCGGACTGCTGACCCGCGACGCCCGCATCAAGGAGCGCAAGAAGGCCGGCCTCAAGAAGGCCCGTAAGGCTCCTCAGTACAGCAAGCGCTGACTCCGTTGGGCCGGATCTTCGGCACCGACGGCGTACGCGGCCTCGCCAACCGCGACCTCACGGCCGAGCTCGCGCTCGACCTGTCGGTCGCTGCTGCCCACGTGCTGGGCGAGGCCGGTGCGTTCGCCGACAGCCGGCCCACGGCCGTCGTCGCCCGCGACCCGCGTGCCTCGGGGGAGTTCCTCGAGGCCGCGATCGTCGCCGGCCTGGCGTCGGCCGGGGTCGACGTCCACCTGCTCGGCGTCGTCCCGACGCCCGGTGCGGCGTACCTGACGGCCGAGCTCGACGCCGACATGGGCGTCATGATCTCCGCCAGCCACAACGCGATGCCCGACAACGGCATCAAGTTCCTCGCCCGTGGCGGCCACAAGCTCGACGACGCCGTCGAGGTGGCCATCGAGCAGCGGCTGCGTGAGCCGTGGGACCGGCCGACCGGCATCGGCGTCGGTCGCGTCGGCGACAGCCACGTGGGCGTCGACGCCTACGTCAAGCACCTCGTCGGCACCGTGCCGCAGCCGCTCACCGGCCTGAAGGTCGTGCTCGACTGCGCGAACGGCGCGGCGTACCACGTGGGGCCGGCGGCGTTCCGACGTCTCGGCGCGGAGGTCGTCGCGATCCACGACGAGCCAGACGGCCTGAACATCAACGAGGCGTGCGGCTCGACCCACCTCGACGACCTGCAGGCCGCCGTCGTGCGCCACGGCGCGGACGCAGGGTTCGCGTTCGACGGCGACGCAGACCGGTGCCTCGCGGTCGACGCGTCGGGCCAGGTGGTCGACGGCGACCAGATCCTCGCCGTGCTCGCCCTCGCCCGGCTCGAGCGTGGCCTGCTGCACGCCGACACGGTCGTCGCGACCGTCATGAGCAACCTCGGGTTCGTGCAGGCCATGGAGGCCGCCGGGATCACGGTGCTGCAGACCGCGGTGGGCGACCGCTACGTGCTCGAGGCCATGCGGGCCGGAGGCTTCACGCTCGGCGGCGAGCAGTCGGGGCACGTGATCATGGCCGACCACGCCACCACCGGCGACGGGGTGCTGACCGCCCTGCACCTCGCGGCCCGGATGAGCGAGACCGGCCGTACGCTCGCCGACCTCGCCGGCGTCATGCGACGGCTCCCGCAGGTGCTCGTGAACGTCCCCGACGTCGACAAGAGCCGGGTCGACGCCGACCCCGTGCTGCAGGGCGAGCTGGTGGCCGCGAACGGTGGCCTCGAGGGCCGCGGCCGCATCCTGCTCCGCCCGTCCGGCACCGAGCCGCTCGTCCGCGTCATGGTCGAGGCGCCGACGCTCGAGGAGGCCACGTCGGTGGCCGAGCACCTCGCCGGCGTCGTGCGTCGCACGCTGGGCTGAGGACGCCTACCG
>NZ_LUNF01000012.1:0-2676 GCF_001626145.1 Aeromicrobium sp. REDSEA-S32_B7 | reverse complement strand
CTCGTCGGGTACGGCGGGGATGACGGCCGTGGCGTCGGTACTGCTCGTGGGGCTGCTCATGAGGGTGCTCTCGTTCGTGACTGGTGCAGGAGTAGTGGTGCGGGTGGTCGCCCGGGAGCGACCACCCGCACCGGTGCTGCTGGGGTACTGCTGAGTGCTACTTCTTGACCTTGACGGTGACCTTCGTGGTCTGGTCGCCGAAGGCCACGGTGTACTTCGTGGTCCTCTTGACCTTCTTGGCGACCAGCGTGGCCTTGCCGTTCTTCAGCATCGAGGAGTCGATCTCCTTCTGGCCCTTGAGCAGCGTGACCTCGCCCTCGGCGCCGGCGATGGTGACCTTGACCTTGGCGTTCTTGCCCTTCTTGACGGTCTTGGCCTTGGCCTTGATGACCACCTCGTCGGACACGAGGACCGTGGCGTCGTCGCTGGAGGCGAGGAAGCCCTCGCCAGGGTTCAGCGTGGCGGTGTAGGTGTGCGAGCCGGCCTCGACCCCGGAGAGGGTGACCCTGGCCTGGCCGGCGACGATCGCGACGTCCTCGGCGACGACGTCCTCGCCCTCGGTGAAGGTGACGGTGCCCGACGGCACGCCGCTCGTCGAGCCGAGGGGGGCGGTCAGGGTGACCTTGCCGGCCGACGGGCTGGTGGCGGCCAGGTCGGTGGTGGTCTCGGCGACCTCGTTGGTCTTGAAGTTGCTGGTCGCGGCCTGGGTCGCGACACCGCAGGCGCCGCCGTTGGCCTCACGGGCCAGCTGCAGGAAGCCCGAGCCCTCGATGAGCGGGGCGGCGGCATCGGAGCAGAGGAAGCCGTCGGGGCCGAAGACCGCCTGGATGTCGGCACGGGACAGGTCGGTGCCTCGGACCACGTTGTAGAGCGCGCGGTTGGCGGCGAAGCCCTCGGTCAGCTTGATGGCGCTGCCGGCGGCCTTGGCGCGACCGGTGGAGAACGGCGCGACCGCGTTGGCGTCACCCTGGATCGGGGCGGGGTCGTGCTCCTGGACCTCGGTGACCGAGCCGGCCAGTGCCACGTCGACGCCGTTGTTGGCGGTCTTGAGCTGGGCGACGAAGAACGAGCGGGTGCCCGAGCCGGCCTGCGGGATCAGCGGCTTGATGACACCGGGGGTGCCGCCGAGCTCGCTCCAGTCGGTGACGGTGCCGTCGTAGATCTTGACCATGTCCGCGGCCGAGATGGTGGCCGGCGCGTGGGAGGGCACGGTGTTGGAGACGGCGAGCTTGAGGCCGTCCACGGCGAACGGGAAGGCCTGCAGGCCGGCGTTGACCTCGTTGGTGTTCAGCGCCGAGGAGGACCGGGCGAAGTCGATCTCGGCCACGTTGTTGTCGCCGTACAGACGGCTCTTGCCGGCACCCGAGCCGTTGGGGCGGTCGATCGTGGTGCCCTGGGGGAACGTCAGCTGCCCGCCGCCGCCGGCCTGGAAGGAGGCGAGGCGGAAGCCGGCGTCGCCGTCGTTGAACCCGGGGAAGCCGTCGAAGCCCTCGGCGACGTAGTGCATGGAGATCTCGGTGGTGTCCGAGCCGACACCGATCAGGTCGGCCGCGACCGGGGTGAAGGTCGGGTCGTAGGCCTCCTGGGCCGCGGAGGCGGAGGGGGCACCGAACGCGACGGTCGAGGCGGCCACGGCCGCGACGAGCCCGAGGACGGAGCCGCTGAGGGTCTTGCTTGCCTTCATGGTTTCGCTCTCTCTTGGTGGGGGTGGAGCTCGCGGCGCGGGTCCGGGTGACCCTCGACGCGGGTGGATCGTCAGACGCCGGAAGGCGCCCGGTCAGGTACTTGCGCTGACGTTGCGGATCGGTTCACGAGCCGGTCACATCACGTTCGGGAGAAGTCGGACGAGCACGTCGGTGGTGACCCAGGCGAGCGCGATGACCACGGGGCTGGCGAGCACCCAGACGAGCACCGCGGACCAGCGCTGGCGCGCCGAGATGATCAGCAGCGTCGCGAGGACCAGTGCCGCCAGGCAGGTCGCGAGGAGCGGCAGTACCGTGACCTCGGAGGCCATCAGCTGCTCGCTCTCCGGGATGGCCGCCGGTCGCCCCGCAGGGGCGGGGAACGCGTCGTCGGCCTCGGCGTCGACGTACACCGCCTCGCCGGGGGTGAGCCCGGCCAGCCGGCCCTGGCCCTCGGCGGTGGCCAGGACGAGCCGGGCCACGCCCGCCTCCCGCGGCTGCGGGAGGGGGTCGCCGGTGCGCCGCACGCCGAGCCCCCGGAAGGTGCGCGTGCCCTGGGCGACGACGACCTCGATGGTGTGCTTGAGCTTCTTGTCCAGCGTCGGCGGCTGGTCCAGCGAGTGGGTCTCGCCGTCGACGCGGACGCGGGAGAAGCCCTGGGTCTGGAGCTGGCTGAAGAGCTCGACGTACTCGCCCTTGCGGCCGCGGATGACCGGGGCGAGCACCTGGAACCGGCGCCCCTCCTCCAGGGTCAGCACGCGGTCGACGATCTGCTGCGGGGTCTGCCGCTCGATCTTGGCGCCGCAGGTGGGGCAGTGCGGCCGGCCCGCGCGGGCGTAGAGCAGGCGGAGGTAGTCGTAGACCTCGGTGATCGTGCCGACCGTCGAGCGCGGGTTGCGCGAGGTCGACTTCTGGTCGATGGAGACCGCCGGCGACAGACCCTCGATGAAGTCGACGTCGGGCTTGTCCATCTGACCGAGGAACTGCCGGGCAT
>NZ_LUNF01000119.1:0-30255 GCF_001626145.1 Aeromicrobium sp. REDSEA-S32_B7 | reverse complement strand
GCTCCGCACGGCCCCTAAGACACCTTCAACCGATGTCCCGCGAAGCCTTCTCCGGTCGGCTGTCCGCGCTTTAATCCCTCCAGCGGTCTCAGATGGTGGAGCACCCTGACTGGGTACCTCCAGCCCACTCGAAGCTGCTGGACACTTGGCGTTGGCAAGAGCACTGTGCTGCGGATACTGCGTGACGCGGGGCGAGAGGGACGGCGCTTGACCTGACCGGGGAATTTGCAGCCGCCTGCCCTTCACGATCGCGCCCTCGTTGTTAGTTCAAGGAAAGCACGATCTCCTGATCCGGCTCCAAACTGAGGTCGGCAGGGTCGCCATCAAACTTCGCCCCGTTACTGGTGACGTCGACCTTGCTGCCCGGCTCTGCTTCGACGCCACCGATCTGCTCAGGCGACAGCGCCACTCCCCATTGGGTGAAGAGTTGTCCGAGAGTGAACTGTTCGCCAACCGAATCGGCTTCGATGTGGATGGTGCCGTCGCCGTCATGCGTGTGAAGAGCAGACATTGCACCGGTTGCGGGGTCGACGCCGATGTTCGGCGAGACCGAGACTTCTTCGCCGTCGATGATGATGCGCAGGCTCGGGTGATAGTGCTCGGCCGTGCCCATGGGTCCTAGATCAAGGCCAGCAGCTTTCGCGTGAGCCAGGACATCAGCCGGGGTTTGCCAAGGCGGCTTCGACGTGGCGTCTGGTGTTGGCAAGACGACGACATTGCGTGCGTCCGACGGTGCCTGTCCCTGGTCGGTGGCGCAACCAGTTAGGCCCGCAATTGCAGCGAGCGTGACGATCGTTGAGGAGCGAAGGTTCATGAGCGACTTCTTCCACGTGATGAAGGACAAGCAGATGGACAAGCACCGCGCTGCATCAGCGCGGTGCGTTGGCGCCCCCGCCCATCGAGAAGCGGGGGCGCCGACTCCCGCAACTACTTGAGGAGCGCTTCCATCTGCTTGATCTCGGCCTGCTGCGTCGACTCGATGGTCTTGGCCAGAGCGATGGCGTCCGGGTTCTCTCCGTCGGCAATCTCAGTCTTCGCCATGCCCAGCGCACCTGAGTGGTGCTCGATCATCATCGAGAGGAACGCCTGGTCGAACGCGTCACCTGACTTCGACTCAAGGTCCGCCATCTCGGAGTCGGACATCATCCCCTCCATGTCGTGACCGCTGTGGTCCATCCCGCCCATCGAGGATCCATCGGACGAGGCATTCCAATCCTTCAGCCAACCCTGCATGGTGGCGATCTCTGGTCCCTGGGCTGCTTCGATCTTGGAGGCCAGGGCCTTCACCTCCGACGATCCAGCGCGCGTTGCCGCGAGCTTGGACATTTCAACTGCCTGCTCGTGATGCGGGATCATCATCTGCGCGAACATGACATCCGTGTCGTTGAACTTCGCGGAGGTGCTGCTCGCGCTTGACGTGTCGGACGAGTTCGAGTTCGCCGAATGCCCGTCATGACCGGACGTATTGTTGATGGCGAGGTAGGCGCCAACTGCGACGACGACAACGATCGCGAACGCGACAATGGCGCCCTTGGTACTGATGGTCTTCATAATTCTTGAAACTCCTTGTGATTAATCTGGTAATAGAAGTTGAGCAAACCTCAACTTCTCACCGGCGATTCACACAGAGTTCCGTGACGAGATCTGGGGGTGGCGGATGACGACCTGTCACATCGCTGACTGCACCAGGCTCCAGGTCGATGCAGGGCACCAAGACGAATGATGACGCGGTCAGCGCAGGCGCAGTGTCGGGACCCGCGCCACCAGAGGCGGCTGGCGTGCTCGAGCACAGGTCACTGGAGTGCGCGCTTGCAGGGGATTTTGTCGGCTTGCCGCTCGGATCCTCGACATCGACCGCAGTGTCGTCATGACTGTGCTCCGACATCAGCGTGGGTGACGTCGGGGTCGGCATCCCCGACATCGCGCCAACACACGCTTGCGTCTGCCCGACTCCTCCGTGCATGACGACGAGGCCGAAAGCGACCACCAGGACGACCAGCCCACGCCGTGCAGCGAGAGCAGCACGAGAGACCACCGACGTCGAGACAGGTCTCATGACGACGCTCCTCCGATCTCGCGGCCAGACTGGTGTGCCTCCATGACAACGATGGGCACGCCACGCGAGTTCCCAGGAGACAGTGTCGATGATCTTTTGAAACGGAAATCCACTACTTCTATTATCTCATAATTCCCAGTTCCGATGAATATGCATTCTGTCATTGGCCCACAGGGTCGATGGTCAGGCGATTCCAGGCGGTCAGATAATCATCGCAACGTGTAGCCCGCAGCCCGGACCGCTGTTTCGATGCTTTGTCGCGAGGTGCCCTTATCCATCTGCACCTCGAGGCGACCGGTTGCAAGATCAACCGAGACCTCTCGGACCCCGTCCACCTGTCCGACGCTGTCACTCACCGAGCCCACGCAGTGGCCGCAGGTCATGCCTTCGACCTCGAAGACCTCCGGCGCGCGGGTCGTCAAAGACTCGACGCCGAGAACGACGTCACTCCTTGAGTCACCGCAGTTGCATGATGTGCACATCAGTCCACCTTCGTTGATTGATTCGAGTCTGGTTGTCGGGGCTGTCGCTCAAGCGGACCGCAGGAGGCGGGCCATGGCGTCGTTGACTTCCTTGAGCTTCGCCTTCATGTCGGAGCCGCCACCACGTGCTGCATCAGCGACGCAGTGCGCCATGTGCTCGTCGAGTAGCTCCAGCGCAACGGCTTGCCACGCTTTGGTCGCGGCAGACACTTGAGTGAGTACGTCGACGCAGTAGGTGTCTTCGTCCATCATCCGGCTGATGCCCTTCACCTGGCCTTCGATCCTGCGGAGTCGGCGCAGATGGCTGTCTTTTTCGATGGAGATACCCCGGAGCAGAGTCGGGCGCTCCATCCTGAGCGTGATCGTTCACGGTCATACCGACTTCCTTTCTCGATCATCGGTGTGCGCCAGGTCTTCCTGACTGATCTCCCTTGGGCGCAGATCGAGCCGGCGCAGCAGCTGCGCGTTGAGCGCCACCACGATGGTCGAAGCCGACATCAGGATCGCTCCCACCGACATCGGGAGGATGAAACCAATCGGGGCAAGGACACCAGCGGCCAGGGGAACGGCTGCCAAGTTGTAGCCCGCGCCCCACGCCAGGTTCTGCATGCTCTTTCGGTAGGTCGCACGGGACAGGTCGATGATCGAGAGCACCGAGCGAGGGTCGTCCGAAGCCAGGATGATCCCGGCAGAGGCAATCGCGACGTCGGTGCCCGCGCCGATGGCAACCCCGACATTCGCCTGAGCCAACGCGGGAGCGTCGTTGACACCGTCGCCAACCATGGCGACGAGCCGACCCTCCTCCTGCAGTTCCGCGACCTTGCTGGCCTTGTCCTCCGGCCGTACACCGGCAAAGACACGGTCAATGCCCAGAGCGGTTCCTACGGAGTGCGCTACAGCTTCGGCGTCTCCGGTGATCATGACGACCTGAACACCACGCTCGTGGAGCTGATCGATGGCAATCCGCGATTCGGCGCGGATCTCGTCAGCCAGGCTAACGGCACCAATGACCTCACCGTCGCGGAGCACGTGCAAGATGATCGATCCATCCCGCCGCCATTCGTCCGCGACCTCGAGCTCACTGCCACCGGCTTGCTGGAGAAGCGCTGGCCCACCCACCTGTACGCGGCGCCCGTCGATGAGCGCACTCACACCAACCGCAGGATGAGAAGAGAAGTCCGTGGCCGCAGGCACCGGCACGCCGCGCTCCTTGGCGGAACGCACGATGGCGCGAGCCAACGGATGCTCGGAGTCGGTTTCGGCTGCTGCCGCGAGCGCAAGCACGTCGTCGGCCGAGATGCCGCCGGAGGGCGCAGGCTCGATAGCAGTCACCGTCGGCTTGCCCTTCGTGAGTGTGCCCGTCTTGTCGAAGAGCACAGTGTCGACCCGTCGCATCTGCTCCATGGCCACGCGGTCCTTCACAAGGACTCCCGCGCGGGCGGCTCGCTCAGTCGAGATGGAGATGACCAGCGGGATCGCCAATCCGAGTGCGTGCGGACACGCGATGACCAAGACCGTGATGGTGCGGATGACCGCGTCTTCGGGCAGGCCGAAGATCGACCAGACCACTGCCGTGATGATGGCTGCACCGAGGGCGTACCAGAACAGCCAGCCAGCGGCGCGGTCAGCGAGTCGCTGCGTGCGCGACGCAGATGCCTGAGCGTCAGCCACCAACTTCTGAATTCCCGCGAGCGTGGTTTCGTCGCCCGTCGCCGTCACTTCGATACGCAGTCCCGAGTCGGTTGCCACAGTGCCGGCAACGACCTGCTCGCCGACCTCCCGGCGAACGGGTCGAGACTCGCCCGTGATCATTGATTCGTCCATCGAGGCAGAGCCATCGACGATCCTGCCGTCAGCCGACACGCGGCCGCCCGGTCGGACGATCACGACGTCGCCTACTGCGAGAGAACTGGGCGCGACAACCGAGACCGATCCGTCCTTCTCGACACGTTCCGCCTCATCCGGCAGAAGTGCCGCCAGCGAGTCGAGCGCTGAGCTCGTCTGGGCGAGTGAACGCATCTCGATCCAGTGGCCAAGAAGCATGATCGAGACCAGGAGCGCGAGCTCCCACCAGAAGTCCAGGTGGTGCGGAAGGAGGCCCAGGGTCGATCCCCAGGAAGCCACGAAGGCAACCGTGAGCGCGAGGGCAACCAGCAACATCATGCCGGGTTGGCGGCTCTTCGCTTCTTGCCATCCGCCAATCAGGAACGGTCGGCCTGCCCATGCGTAGAGCGCCGTTCCGAGGATCGGCGAGATCCACTCGAGACCCGGGATATCCGGAAGCGAGTAGCCGACCAGGTCCGCAAACATCGAAGAGAGCAGGACGGTCGGAACTGCAAGCAGCAGCGACCACGAGAACAGTCGCCGGAACATCGCAACGTGCCCCTCGTGCCCGCCGTGTCCATGGTGGCCGTGGTAGCCGTGGTCATCTCCGTGGGCATGCTGCCCGGCACTCGGGTCCTGTGTTTCGTGATGGTGATGTTCGTGGTGCTGCATATCCAGTTCCTCCGCTCGCGTGGTACCCCTGGGGGGTATAGGCCACTGTACAGGTACCCCCCAGGGGTATCAGAAGCATGATGACTTCACCTGTGCTGCAGCAGTCGCTTAGCGTGTGAGCGAGGCCAGAAGGGTGGCGTTCAAGACTCTTGGCGCTTCCGCGGAAGACAGCCGCTGCGCCGCGATCTCCGCGGCTGCCGCTTGGAGCAAGGCGTGCATGGCGGCGACTTGCCAATTGGCGGGGAGGTCCACGCGAAAGACTCCCTCGCTTCTCCCCCGCTCAATCAGATTGACTACACGGTCCTCCAGCGGTGCGTGCAGCGCTCGGATGCGATCGGGTGCAAGTTCCTTCTGAGCGACTTCGAGGAGGGCGCGAGACTCGTCGAGCAGTTCCCAGCTCGCGGAGACCAGACTGGCGAAGGCCGTCACCACGTCGCCGTCGAGATCGAGTGCGGCCAGCACGTCGTTGCCGCGACGGAGCACGTCCGAGAGTGCCGCATCGACGAGTTCAGCGCGTGACGTGAAGTGCCCGTAGACCGTGGCCCGGCCAACTCCGGCCGCAGTAGCGACATCGTTCATGGACGCCTCCGGCCGCAGGCGGAACGTCTGGACGGCGGCATCCACGATGGTCGACCGGTTGCGGATGGCGTCTGATCGCGGTCCGCGGCGCGCGCCCTTGTTACGCACTACGCCCTGAACTGTCTGCCGCTGTGGTTGCACTGGAGGCATCTTGAGAACTCTTAACGTGGACGGGAATGTCTGAGTTAGTGTATCGGTTGAGCGATCTCGTACACCGAAGTCCAACTTAAGGAGGTGCGGTCATGACGACCGCGTCCAACACCACCCCTGCGGGCGATGTCGCAGGGAACCAGCCACATCCACGACGATGGCTGGCCCTCGGCATGCTGGGGCTCGCCCAGTTCATGCTCATCCTTGACGTGACTGTCGTCGCGATCGCGTTGCCCTTGATGGGCGCAGATCTCGACATGAGCCGCGAGGCGGTCACCTGGGTCGTCAGCATCTATACGCTGACCTTCGGCGGACTCATGCTTCTTGGCGGACGTCTCGCTGACATCATCGGCCCGCGCACTCTCGTCTACACCGGACTGACCATCTTTACGCTGGCCTCGCTGTCCGCTGGCGTGGCGCAGGACGGCGCCATGATGCTCAGCAGTCGAGTCGGCCAGGGAATCGGCGCAGCGCTCCTGTCGCCTGCCGCACTCTCCGTCGTCGTGCGACTGTTCGAAGGCGAGGAGCGCAACCGCGCCCTAGGTATCTGGTCCGCGCTGGGCGGCGCCGGTGCAGCCGTCGGCGTCCTCGTCGGCGGAGTGCTCTCCGCGGGGCCGGGATGGCCCTGGGTGTTCTTCGTGAACGTCCCTGCCGGCGTGCTCGTTTTTGCGATCCTGCTGCGGGCCCTGCCGGACATGCCGCCGGTCAGGACACCCGGTGCGAGTGCTCGTCCCGACGTCCTGGGTGCGTTGCTCGTCACGGGTGCTACCGGAACGCTGATCTACGCGACGATCGACGCGGGCGAGGCCGGATGGCTGCAGCCGCGGACTCTCTCACTCTTCGCCGTGTCCATCGTCCTCTACGCGGCATTCGGCGCCTGGCAGCGCGTCGCCCGTTCGCCGCTGATGGATCTTGGTCTACTCACGCGACGTCCGGTGGGCTCTGGCACCTTCGTGATCGCCATCGCCACGGCGCTCATGGTGGCCGTGTTCTTCCTGGGCTCGTTCTACCTGCAGGACCGCGCCGATCTCGGACCGCTGGCGACAGGCCTGCTCTTCCTCCCCGTAGCTCTGGCCACGATGGCCGGTGCGCAGGTCGGCGGACGAGTCATCGGCCGCACAGGCGGGCGAGCGCTCGGCGTCGCTGGACTCCTCGTCGCGGCCGTCGGGCTCGCCATCCCCGCGGTCTTCGAAACGACCGTCGGGGTCGTTCTCGGTATCAGTCTGGGCGCAGCGGGCATCGGCACGTTGTTCGTGGTGGCATCCGCGACTGCTCTGGGGATGATCGAGCCGCACGAGGCCGGGATCGCCTCTGGCATCATCTCGACCTTCCACGAGTTCGGCGCATCACTCGGCGCTGCCGTGGTGTCGAGCGTCGCGGCAGCCAGCCTCACCGGCGAGACCGGATCCGGCTTCGCGTCCGCATTCGGCGTCGCTGCGGCCGGGGCCGTGATCTCCGCATTTGTGGCCGGACTGGCACTGCCAAGTCGAAAGTAGCCAGACGGGGGTGCGTGGTCGCCGTATTCGCAGGCGGCCACGCACCTCGTACCAAGTGCGGGGCGGACCGCTATCGAGCCCTCACCGCCAACCCTCGACATGCCCGTGACCGTGCGAACCGGAGCCATCATGAAGTCGCAAGCAAGCAGCCAGCTCAGCAGTGAAGGTCCACTCCGCATCCTGCTGAACGGTCACACGCCTACGGGCGACGACCTCCAGCACCCGGCCCTGATCAACTACGGGCACTTCACCTCGATGCAGGTTCGCTCAGGCAGAGTTCGCGGCCTCCACCTGCATCTCGAGCGCATCCAGAGGTCGCACCGGGAGTTGTTCGGCCACGGGATCGACCTGGACCACGCTCGCGACCTGATGCGCTTCGCCGTAGAAGAAATGCCTGACTCCTACCTACGCGCGATGTTCTTCGAGCAGCACCCCGGTCGACTCTCCGTCATGACAGCTCAACGACCGCCGGTTGCCGCCAACACTGAACCGGTCTCTCTGCTACCGGTCGAGTACCAGCGCCCTGTCGCGCACATCAAGCACGTCGGGACTTTCTGCAAGATCTTCCACTCCGTCCAGGCCGAACGCGCAGGCTACGACGACGCACTCCACATCAGCGTCGATGGCTTCGTCTCCGAGACCACAGGCGCGAACATCGGCTTCTACGACGGCACCCAGGTGGTGTGGCCCACGCAGCCCTCGCTCCCCGGCGTGACCTGGCATCTTCTCGAGACGGCTCTGAGTACCAACGGGACACCTTCGGTGAGGGAGCCGGTCGACGTTCGGGACCTCGGCAGTTTCGCCGCCGCCTTTCTCACCAACTCGATGGGGGTGGCACCCATCGGCGAGATCGGAACCGTGCCTATGGGCGATCCCACCCACACCATCGCCAAGCTCCGCTCGATCTACGACCAGATCCCTTGGGACGAGATCTGACCTCGGCGGATAGGGCCGGCCGCTGGATCGCCCCGCCCCTCACGAATGGCATCCGCCCGATCCCCGTCCACTTCAGAACTTCAACCGCGTTGAGTACGGAGCAGAGGCGCGAGAGAGCCTCCGACTACATCAGGAGGCGTCGACAGGCGGGGAGATGACGTCGAGCAGCGCCTGTGGCCTGACGGTGGGTTCTGATCTCGTCAGAGCCGAGAACTATCGCGGTCGCGCTCGCGCTTGTGGGCGGCCTCCACCGCGTCTTGAAGGGTTCTCAAGTCTGAGCGATGGTGTTGCTCGATCGCGTCCAACCACACGAGGCGCCTTGCTTCGATGAGAGGTTCGAGGGCGTTCGCCAGGCCTTCTTGCATCTCGATTCGAAGTGCTTGCACGGGTGTCGTTGGGAGTTCGTTGGGGGGCCGATTGTCCTTCCAGAGCGCGATCAGTTGTTCGATGGCATGGGCGACCATGGCGTCCAGGGCTTCCATCTCTTGGCGATCGAAACGGCGACCAGCATCGGTGGCCCGAAGTCTCTTGCGGGAGTTGGAGAGTTGGACTCTTCGTGCACTGCACTGAGGACAGAAGTCTTGCCGGTGGTGGAGGTGTCGGCCGAGTCGCGTGTCGCAGGTGGCGCACCAGCGAGCCCCGTCCGGCGCCGTCCGCCGGGTGGGAGGAGGCTCGACTTGCCATATGGGGGCGGCAGGGTCCTTCGGTTTTCGGGGCGTCATTGGCCGGGCCCGTCGCTGAGTTCAGGATTCGTCTGAGCTGATCTCACAGCTCAAACCTTGCTTCACAAACGCTATACGTATCGATAGCGATAGACAAAGCGTTTCGGAGCGCCTGGGTCGACCGAGATCACCAACATGAGCAGTCAGTCCCGGCCCTACGCACCGCCACGCAGGCACAGGCCGGCCAGCCGTGTCGATCTACAACGATGCGCACGGCGCAAGGATTGGGTGGGCCGCGGTCCATCGCCTCACACACCCAAGTGCGGCCGAGCCGAACGAGACGACCGGGGGCGAGCCGAGTCCTTGCGGCCCACCCCCGATGGAGTTGATCAGGCTCCCAGACCATCCCTGGCTCTAGCCAGCCAGGTCGAGGGCAAGCCCGGCCAGGCCTGCCACTCCGACGATCTGCGTCCGAATAGAGGTATCGGCACGCTTGCCCAACTCCTCAAGCCGCAGTGGCATGAGCTCCTCGGCGGCAGCCGGCCGTCTCCACGAGCCGTGACGGAGCGCTACGACCTCGCGAACCGACGGACCGAAGGCCCATCTCTGCTCAAGGTCAGCGGAACATTGCGTCGGTTTGGCTCGATGCCGCTGCGTCACGCCGGTCTTGACGGCGCCGCGCCCCGCGTCCACGCTAAGCGTATTCGCTTAGCACGAGGGGAGAGAAGGAGGCCGCCAACACGCCGTTAGGAAACAAGAAGGAGAGCGACCCGGCCAGGTCGCCCTCCCTCCATAGGCGTCTCACAACGCCGCTCAAGAAACCCAGATCTAGCCAATCGGAGAAGTCCTGATGCACAAAATCGTTACACCCTGCCCTGACAGGGTCAAGCTGCGGCGGACGGTCGCGGACGTCGCTCAAGGAGCCGCCCCCCGGACGGCGGCGCCTCCACCCTGCACCGCCCTACCCGTGAAAACGCCCGCTTCTGCACAACGAGAGCACCGACCGTCCAGTCAACCGGTCGCTCCGGACCTCCAAGACACCGCGGACCGCTCTCGTACTCCTGAGGAAGACCACTCACCTCGCCCGCAGGAATGCTGCACTCCCGTGGAAGTCGTAGTGGCCGATCTCGTGGCTTTCGCCACCACCTACGTGGACTGTCTCCTGCCGGTGCAGACGCTCACGTGGGCTGGGCGCTCGTTCGGAAGGTTCTGCGCACGCTCGCAAGGATCCTTCGACCCGTCCAGGGACCTCACCCTGCCTGCACCGCGGCAGTTCGAACGGTCCCTCCCGCCCGAGGACGCCCCGGTCCTCGTCGCGGCAGTGACGTGGCTGGCCCAGGCGTTCTGGGCAGCGAACCTTCCAACCAAGTCCACCAACGCCTCCGCCGAGTGGGAGCGGGCGCGATGACCCGCAAGGCCATCAAGACACGCTCTTCCGAAGCAGAAGCGATCCGGCTACACGAGGACTTCGGCAACACCGCCAGTCCGCCAAGCCGTACGGCGGGTGCGGCGGAACTTCGACGCACTCAGCCGGATCGGACACGCCTGCTGATGCTGTACAAGCCCCGCACTGATCATCCAGATCAGTACAGCGTCGTTCGTCAGGTCTGCGACCTGACCTTGAGAGTGCCCTTCTCGTCGCTCGAGACCGACCGCAAGTTGATGAGCGTCGGTTGTCGGTACGGCCTGTACTGCATCACGGTTCACGGAGAGTTCGTTCCGGATCGTCACCTCACAAGCCCTCACATCGCGAAGTGGCTCAACTCCGTGAGTGACGACAAGCGCACGACCGCGAACTACAAGTCCAAGCTCAACATCCTGCGCCTGGGCCGACGACCGGAGATCCACACGCCCCGCATCGCACCGAGCGAGCCGTACGAGGCTTCGGAATGGAGAGTTTACGACCGGTTCGCGCGCTCAGGCATCTCTGCAGACGCGACGGCGATGATCGTCTTGGCCGGCATGTTGGGGCTGCGGCCGGGGGAGGTCGCCGGAGCGACGGCGGACCGGATCTGCGTTCAGGAAAACCGGGTTTGGATGACGGTCCCCGACCGCGATGGTGTTCTCCGGATGGTGCCAGGGTTCGGGTTCGCTGCGGAGTGGTTGTTGGCTCAGAAGAACTCGGGTGCGGCTTATCTGGTCCGTCCGAACCTCAAGAAGCGCTCCCAAGTTCCCTCCGTAGTCCGCAAACGAGTCGCCAAGACCATGCCGGAGTTCGAGAACTTCTCGATCGACCGAGCACGGCACACGTGGCTCGGGCACCTTCTGCGCTCACGGATCCCCCTCACTGCGGTCTATGCCGTGGCCGGCCTGACCCCTGGCTCGACGCTGCCGAGCGACCTCATGAAGTACTTCGTGGCTCCGGACGACGACGAGATCTGGGCGTGCATGCAGCGTTCCGCCCGAACCTCCCCCCTCGGCCGCTGAGCGACCCCTCAGCGCCCGATCCGATGTGCCGTCCATACGGCGCAACACGACCCGGAACACTGAACGAAAGGACTGGCCCCATGGCCCCTCGCGCTCCACACCGCGCCTTCAAGACGACCGACGAAAGAGTCGGCCGAGCCGAGCGTTGGATCGACCTCTCGGGCATCCTCGACCACCTGGCTCCCGCCGAACGTGGACTCAGAGCTGGTGCCGGCAGGCCCGTCCAACTCGTCCAGTACTCGATCAGGGCCCTGCTGATCGTGATGGCCGAGATCGCACTCGACGGACGTCCCCTCACGTGGGCCGAGATCACTCTGACCATCTGGTGTCGCTACTCCGACAAGATCCTGCGCAGACTGGGTCTCGAAGGCATCCGCGATGCTAGAACGCTCGAACAGATCCAACGCGCCGCGAGACCCGGCGCCACCGCGGCCGACATCGCCAACGGTCGGAGGGCCGAAGCGCGTGCGCGTCGTCGGATCATCGACGCGTGGGAGCAGGCGACGGTCCCGATCAACGACAACGTCGCCCCCGCCAACCGCCGCATCACCAACCGCGAGCTGAAGGCTGCACGCGCGAGCACCGACGTAAGCGCTCAACGAGCCGCTCGCATCCAGGCCTTCAACCTGCTCATCCAGGGCAGCGTCTATGCCGGCAACGAGTGGTTCAACTCGCGCCGATCCGACGAGCACGCGGCACTGGATCCAAAGGACATCGCGAAAGGCATCATGAGCGGTTGGCGCGGAGACCTCGCCATCGACGAGACCGACGTCGACTACTCCATCGCCTGACCTTCGCGATCGCGGTGGCCCGCCCGGAGTCTCGGCGCGTTCCCACCATCGCGCTGGCCGGGTCCATCGACCAACCGTCCGCCGGAAGCGCGACCGGCGCCATGGCCGTCATCGATGCGATCGACGACGCAGACCTCAGTCCCGCCCTCGCATCGAATGCCCACCAGTACGTCGTTGTAGATCAGGCGTACCCACACCGGAAGACGTGGGCACGCGACATCGCCGACCGAAACCGCTCCCAAGTCGTGCGCTATGGCAAGACCACGGCTCGCGTCCACGGCCTTCGCGCCTGCTCCGACAAGAACGGCACAGTTGCTGCGCACCTGTTCAACGGCGTCCCTGTGTGCCCGGGGTTCCCCGGCCTCGCCCTGCGGCGCGCCAACCTCGACGTGCCTCTCGTCGCGGACGTGGGCGGCGACCGCCACACGTGGGGGAAGCGCCTCCACGCACATGCGGAGCTCCTCGCGCAGATCCTCCCGTTCGTCATGCCGCGGCACGGACGTCCCGTCCACGTGCCTGACCACGGTCCGGGACGACCCCCTGCGGGCGCATCACCCCGACCGGACATCACGAGGATGAAGGTCGTGTGCCCCGCCGTCGCGGGTCAGGTGCGCTGCCCTCTCGTGCCGCAATCGATGGAGGCTGATCCAACCGTCGTGCCTCCTGTCGAGAACCCGCCGCTCGAGGCAGACCGTCCGGCGACCTGTCAGAGTTCCTACACGCGGCTTCGACTCGACTACTCCCAGTTCCGGCACTACCAGCCCATCATGGCCGGCGACTACCGACACGAGGACTTCTACACGTCGGCCAGATCTCGCAACGAAGGGTTCCACGCGGCACTACTCCACGGGACCGCTGGGCACCTCGCGCGAGGAGACGTCAAGCCCTGGAAGAACGCGTTCGTCACCATCGCCTACGCACTCGCCGTCGGAGCCACCAACCTTCACATCATCGAACAGTGGAACGACGTGCTTGCCAGCAACGGCGGCAAGGCTCCGCTGGAAACCCACGACCGAAACCAACGTCGACGCAAGACTGCCGTCGCCGAGTACCTGGCAAACAAGCGACGCTCGCGGTCCCACTGACCCGAAGCGACACCGCGAACGCCCGCCGATCCATCGATCGGTGGGCGTTCGGCGTCTCGACACCGAAAACCCGTTAGCGTTCCGGGAGCAAATCCGAGTTCTGGACCTCTCACGGCCTCGAAGTTCTCAGGGCCCGAACGGGCCCGAGTTAGCCCGAGTCCCTTGAGGCGCCATGTCGTGGCTCCCGCGCCGTCGCCTCACCCAACCCGGAGCTCAGAGGAACCCGTTAGCGTTCAGACCGTAAACCCGGTAACGCCTGCGCTTCCAGGGTTCTCTGAACTGCAAAAATCAACTACCCACCTCCACGGTCCATCTTCCCGGACTGGCCCTCTCTTGTGGCACCACGAGCGCTGCGGCACGCGCTTCAGACGATCGCGTTCTGCTGGTAGAGCTTGGTCAGCGTGGTGCCGGGACTGTGCTCGACGACGTCGCCGTCCCCGATCCCGGCCCGGCGCATCCACGCGCAGCAGGCCCGCCGCTGCACGGGTGAGGCCAGCTGGCGGACGAGCAGCTCGCGGTACTCCGTGCTGGGCGTCGGCCCGGCGGTTCCGGTCCGGATCAGCCTCGGGTGATGTTGTGGTTCACCCGAAGCACGTTCATGGGGTCGTAGGCCTCCTTGGCCGCGCACAGCGCCTCCCAGTCGGCGTCGTCGTAGGCACGTCGGACCCGACGACGTGTCTGGTCCTTGCTGAACAGGAAGCCGGGCAGCGCCTTCTCGGGCAGCCACGGCGCCAGCGCGTCGAGCACGGAGCGCTGCGCGGCGAAGACCTCCTCGCGACGGTCCTCGAACGCCGGGTTGGTCACGAACAGCTGGTAGCCGCCGCGGGCGTGGCTGGCCGTCGACACCGAGACGGTCGAGGCGAGCACGCCACCCAGCTGGCGCAGCTCGACCCCGCCGAACGGGAGCGTCGCGTGCTGCCCGGCCACGGACACGAGCGCCTCGACCGCGTCGTCGGGAAGCTCGTCGAGCACCCTGGTCTCGATCCACGCCGGGGTGGCCCGCGGCGGGTCGAGGTAGACCTGGCCGATCTGGTCGTAGGGCATCGGCCCGACGGTGTCGGCCTCCACCGTCAGGGCGCGCAGCGGCTTCAGGAGTGCGTCGGCCGCGTCGAGGGACCCGACATAGGCCACCCGGACCTGGACGAAGTAGCGGTTGCGCTTCTCCGGCGGCGTCTGCGGCAGGTCGGGGAAGCGGAGCACGACGAGCGAGGAGCTCATCTCCTGCGGCAGGTCTCGGCTCCATGCAGCCCACGTGCGGATGGCCTCGTCGACGTCCTCCTCCCCGAACGTGATGGTGCCGCCGACGAAGGACTCGAGCACCGGGGTGGCGATCTCGGCCGACACGATCACCCCGGCGTTGCCCCGGCCTCCGAGCGAGGCGGCGAACAGGTCGGGCCGCTGGGTCGGCGAGCAGACGTGGAGCTCGCCGTCGACCGTCGCCACCTCCAGCGACCGGACCGTGTCGGCCGCCAGTCCGTGGCTGCGGGCGAGCACGGGCAGCCCCCCACCGGAGAGGTAGCCCGCGACGCCGACGTCGGGCGAGGAGCCGCAGAGCGCGACCCGCCCGGCGGCGACGACGGTCGGCAGGACGTCGCGCCAGCGGACTCCCGCGCCGACGACGACCGTGTAGGGTCTCAGCTCGACGTCGTCGAGCCCGGACAGGTCGAGCAGGATCGAGCGGCCCAGCTCCACCGAGGCGCCGTGGCCGGTGGCCTGGACGGCCACGGGCCAGCCCTGCTCGTCGGCCACGCGGAGCGCCGCGGCCACCTGGCCCCCGGTCCGAGGACGCACGACGAGGGCCGGCGGGACGTCGAGGGTCAGGTTCCACCCGCGCCAGTCCTCGTCGGTCTGCGGCACGAAGGCCGCGACGGGCTCCGGCAGTGCCGCGAGCGCCGCGAGCGTGCTGTCGAGATCCGCGCGCAGGTACCCCGGGCCCGGCTCGACGACGTGCCACGGCGCGACCCCCGGTCCTGTCCGCGACGCGACGAAGTCGGTCGTCGTCGAGGCGACCGTCCGGCCGGCGACCTGGACCTCGGCCGTGCCGCTGCCCCGGTACGTCTCGCCGTCGATCACCGCGTCGACGGCGATGTGCACCTGGACCGGGTGCTCCCGGTCGAAGAGGGTCTCGACGAGCGTGTACGAGAACCCTTCGGCTCGCGACGTCCACGCGCCGTGGCCCTCGCTCGCCGGGGTCCGCAGGGCCACGGTGCCGTCGCCGGCGAACGACAGGAGGAACGCGTCCTCACGACCGTCGTGCGGCGCGACACCCTTCCAGGTGCCGACGGGGGTCTTCTCGATCGGGTCCATCGGTGGGTCTCCTTGTCTGGCCGGTGCGGCCGGTACGAGCCGTCCCGCTGGGGCGTGGGAGGCGGCGAACGATCAGGGCAACGCTTGTACACTCGTGATGGTCCGGCCGGCCCTGGACGGGCCGCGAGAGCTTCCCAGCGCTGCGTGACCCGCAACCGGGTCGAGTCGAGAGGACGTCATGGAGAAGACCGCACCACTCAGTCCGACCTCCAAGGGAGGGCTGACACGGCAGCGCATCCTCGACAGTGCTCGGCGCTGCTTCGCCACGCACGGGTACGAGCGGACGACGATCCGTCGCGTGGCCGAGGAGGCCGAGATCGACAAGTCCTCCGTCATGAAGTACTTCGGCACCAAGGAGAACCTGTTCCGCGAGTGCGTGGCCTGGGACATCCCCATCGACGCTCTGACCTCCGAGGGCCAGGAGGAGTCGGCGCAGCGGTACGTCTCCACGATGCTGCGCATGTGGGAGGCCGACCCGCACTCGCCGATGGCCGTCCTGCTGCGCACCAGCATGACGAGCGAGCTCGCCGCGTCGATGCTCCGAGAGCACATGACCCGTGCGTCGATCGACGTCATCGAGCGGCACATCGACGCCGACGAGGCCCGCCTGCGCGCGGCGATCTTCTCCGCGATCATGATGGGCCTGGCGAGCGGTCGGCACATCATCGGGCTGCCGGACCTCACCGACGCCGACATCGACCGCATCGTCGAGGTCGCGTCTCCTATGGTCGCCACGCTGCTGCACCCCTAGACCGGTCCAGCCGGGGTCGTCCGGCTCTCGCGCCGCCCCTCACGCTGCGACCCCTGCTGACCCTCGACCGCGGAGTCACGGCGCACGGTCAGCGCGACCACGACCGCCGCGAGGACGTAGATCCCCGCGACGGCGAGGAACGCGGTGGTGAATCCCTCCGAGAGTGCCGCGCGGGCGGAGGCGAGCAACGTCGCGTCCCCGGTGGACTCGGCCCGCAGCAGCTCCTGGGCCGCGGACGGCAGCTGGCCGGTGCTGATTTGGGTGGCCAGGACCACGAGCGTCGCGAGACCGATGGCGCCACCCACCTGCTGGGCGGTGTTCATGACCGCCGCCGCAGCACCCGAGTCGGGGCCGTCGACGCGGGACATCGCCGAGATCGTGAGCGGGACGAAGGTCGACCCCAGGCCGAGGGCCGTCACCGCCATGGGCGCCACGATCGCCGTGGCGTAGCCGGAGTCGACGTCGAGGGAGCCGCGGGAGGAGCCGCGGCGCCAGCACCCCGGAGCCGACGAAGATGGCCGTCGCCCAGGGCAGGTAGGCCAAGGCCGACTCGATCGCGGAGTACCCCAGCACCTGCTGCATGTAGAGCGTGAAGAAGTAGTACGTCGCGAACATCCCCGTGCCGAGCAGCAGCATCGCGACGTTGGCGCCCGCGCGGGTCCGGTCGCGCAGGATGGCGAGCGGCAGCAGCGGGTGCGCGACACGGTCCTGGGCGACCACGAAGACGCCGATGAAGACCGCGGCCGCTCCGTAGAGGGCGATCGAGGCCGGGTCGCCCCAGCCGTGCTCGCCGCTGCGGGTGATCGCGTAGACGAGCGAGGTCACGCCGAGGGTGCCGAGGACCGCGCTCGGGACGTTGAGCTCGGAGTGGTGGCGCTCCCCGGACCGCAGGTAGCGGGCCCCGAGGAACAGGGCGACGGCGATCGGGATGTTCACCAGGAGCACCCAGCGCCAGCTCGCGTAGGACGTGAGCACGCCACCGAACAGCAGACCCGCGGTGGAGCCGAGCCCGGCCATCGCGCCGTACAGACCCATCGCCCGACCTCGCGCCTGTCCCTCGAACGACGTGGCGATGAGCGCGAGGGCGGCGGGGGCCACGATGGCCGCACCCATCCCCTGCAGGACACGGGCGCCGATGAGGACCTCCTGCGACCAGGCCAGACCACCGAGCAGCGAGGCTCCGGCGAAGAGCACCAGGCCGACCCGGAAGATGGCGACACGTCCGAGCACGTCACCGAGCCGGCCACCCAGCAGCAGGAAGCCGCCGAAGGCGAGCGCGTACGCGTTCACGACCCACGCGAGCAGCACGCCGCTCATGTCGAACGCCTGCTGGATGCTCGAGAGCGCGATGTTCATGATCGTTCCGTCGAGCACGACCATGAACTGGGCGCCGGCGATCACGGCCAGGGCCAGCCCGGGCCTCGTGACCCCTGGACTGTCGGTGGCGGTGGTGACGGTCTTCTCGGTGGTCATGAAAGTCCCCTGTCGTCGGCGGTGGCGTCGCGATCCCGCAGAAGTGTACAAGCGGTGCTTTCTCAGGATAGCGAAAAGTAGCCAGGTGTACACCCCCTGCCGCGCTCGGCGTCCCGGGGCCGCCCGACCCATGGCCCGACCGGGGGTCAGGACCAGGCGGCGCAGACCAGCAGACCGCGCGCCTGCACCCAGCGGCCGGCGACCTCCGCTCGGACGACGGACGCGCTCGATCCGTCCGTGACCGTCGCGACGAAGCCGTCGCCGTCGTCCAGGCGCACCTCGGCGCCGCGGAAGCCGGGCGAGGTGCCGTGCACGGGGAACCAGGTCTTGAAGACCGCCTCCTTGATGCAGAACAACAGCCGGTCCCAGGCGACCTCGGGTCGCGCGGCCGACCGCTCGGCCAGCCAGGTGCGCTCCGTGGCGCTCGCGATCCGCGCCAGCACGGTGGGTGGAAGCGCGTCGGCCGGCTCCGCGTCGACGCCGAGGGCGCGCCACCGCGACGCCTCCCCCAGCGCGGCGGCGACGTAGCCGTCGCAGTGCGTCACCGACCCCACGACGCCCACGGGCCACGTCGGGGCGCCACGCTCGCCGGGGAGGATCGGCACGGGCGCACGCCCGAGGTCGACGAGGGCCTCGCGGGCGAGTCGCCGGCCCGCGGCGAACTGGCGTCGCCGACGCGGCACGGCGGCAGCGACGACCGCGGCCTCCTCGGGGCTCAGGCCCGAGTCGTCACCCTGCACGCGCAGGTCCGCCACGAGCTCGCGCGCCACCACCCCGGCAGGCACCAGCCCGGCGAGCAGCCCGCCGTCACCGCCGCCAGCTCGCGTCACCATCGCCCCAGGCTAGGGCCGTCGCCCCGCTGGGGAACGTCACCGCCCGAGGCTCGGCGTCACTCCGGCGACGACGTCCCGAAGCGCGCCGGCTGCGGGTAGCGCGGGGAGAGCGTGTCGCCCGATGAGGTGCCGGTGAGCCGGCGCTTGATCCAGGGCGCTGCATGGGTGCGGGCCCAGGCCAGGTTCTCGGCACGCAGCTCACGCGGGGTGCGGACGACGGCCTCGCCGAGCGCGAGCGGCTCGAGGTCGTGCGCGACGCCGAGCACGTCGAGCACGGCGATGGCCATGCGCTGGTGACCCGCCGACGACATGTGCAGGCGGTCGACGTCCCACATCCGCGGCTCGCGGTACTCCCGCATGCGCCAGAAGTCGACCAGGCGCGTGCCGTGCCGTTCGGCCACCTCGCGGACGAGCTCGTTGTAGATCGCGAACCGGCCACGCCCTGCCGCGAAGATGGGGAACCCGGCCGGGTCGAACGCGGTGAACAGCACGACCGTGGCACCGGTGCCGGCGAGCCTGCCGACCGCGTCGTCGTAGCGCGCCACGAGGGCGTCGACGTCGACCCTCGGCCGCATGATGTCGTTGCCGCCGGCGTAGAGCGTGACGAGGTCCGGCCGCGCCGCGAGCGCCGGCTCGAGCTGCTCGTCGAGCACCGCACCGAGCTTGCGACCGCGGATCGCCAGGTTCGCGTAGGCGAACGACGAGCCGACCTCCTCGGCCCGCGCGGCGAGCACCTCGGCGACCCGGTCGGCCCAGCCCCGCACCCCGTTCGGCAGCGTCGGGTCGTGGTCGCCGACGCCCTCCGTGAACGAGTCCCCGAGTGCGACGTAGGTGCGGTAGGTCATCGCTCCAGGCTAGGAGCCCGCTCCCGGCGGACCGCGGCCTGGTCCCCGTAGGCTGGCGGCATGGACCTCGGACTGGCAGGCAGGACGTACGTCGTCACCGGAGGCTCCCGCGGCCTCGGCCGCGCGAGCGCGGAGGTGCTGGTCGCGGAGGGGGCGAACGTCGTCCTGTCGTCGCGCTCGCAGGAGTCCGTCGACGCCGCCGTCGCGGAGCTCGGCGACCTCGGGGCCGGTGGGGTCGCGGGCCTCGCGGCCGACAACGCCGACCCCGCCACCGCGGGCGCGCTCATCGCGCTCGCGCAGGAGCGGTTCGGTGCGGTGCACGGAGCCCTCGTCAGCGTCGGCGGCCCGCCCCCGGGCACCGTCCTCGGACGCAGCGACGAGGAGTGGCGCGGCGCGTTCGAGAGCGTCTTCCTCGGCGGCCTGCGGGTGGCCACGACGGTGGCCGAGGCGATCGAGCCGGGCCAGGGCGGATCGATCGCGCTCGTGCTCTCGACGTCGGCGAAGGCACCCGTCACGGGCCTCGGGATCTCCAACGGCCTGCGACCCGGGCTCGCGATGGCGGCGAAGGACCTCGCCGACGAGCTCGGGCCCCGCGACGTCCGGGTCAACGCCCTGCTGCCCGGACGGGTCGACACCGAGCGCGTGCGCGAGCTCGACGCCCTGTCGGGCGACCCCGACGGGTCACGCGAGCGCGCCGCCGCCGGCATCCCCCTGCGGCGCTACGGCCGACCCGAGGAGTTCGGACGGGCGGCCGCGTTCCTGCTCTCCCCCGCCGCCGGCTACCTCACCGGCGTCATGCTCCCCGTCGACGGCGGGACCTCGCGCACGCTCTGACCCGCACCGGCGTCACCGGCGTGGCAGCACCGTGTCGGTCGGCGCGGTCCGGTCCGCGGGCGTCCACCCGGGCGGCCCGAACAGGTAGCCGAGCTTGTCGCGCAGCCGTGGCGTGGAGCGGACGTCGCGGACGATCTCGACGTAGTCGCCGTACTGCAGCCGCAGCAGGTTGTAGGTGTCGACCTGCTTGGTGAGTCCGTACCGGGGTCGGTGCCGCTCCGGCGCGAACGACCCGAACAGGCGGTCCCAGACGATGAGGATGCCGCCGTAGTTCTTGTCGAGGTACTCGGGGTCGCTGCCGTGGTGCACGCGGTGGTGCGACGGGGTGTTCATGACGTACTCGACGGGCCGCGGGAGCCTCCCGACCAGCTCGGTGTGGACGAAGAACTGGTAGACGAGGTTGAGGCCGAAGGCGACGTAGAGCGTCCACGGCGCGAAGCCGAGCAGCGGCAGCGGGAGCCAGAAGAAGAACTCGAACCACGGGTTCCACTTCTGGCGCAGCGCGGTGCCGAAGTTCATGAACTCGCTCGAGTGGTGGGCCTGGTGCCCCGCCCACGCGATGCGCACCCGGTGGCTGAACCGGTGGTGCCAGTAGTAGCCGAGGTCGACACCGAGGACGACGAGCACCCAGTACCACCAGGTGTCCGTCGGGAGGTGGAAGGGCGCCACGTAGGCGTACACGGCGACGAAGCCGAAGAACGTGACCACCTTGAACGCCGTCAGGAACACCAGCGACAACACCCCCATCGAGATCGAGGTGCGGGCGTCCTTCAGGGCGTAGCCGCTGGTGCTGTCGTCGTGGTCGAGCCAGCGCAGGGCCGCCAGCTCCACGAGGATCGCGAGCACGAAGAACGGGGCGGCGTAGGTGACCGGGTTCTTGAGCGGGTCGAGCAGGTCGTGCACAGCGCCTCCAGGTATATGACTTGTGGGTAAGTTACCACCGGTTCATAACGCCGCGCCAGACCCGGATAGAGTCCGGGCCATGGCCGCTCGACCCAACGCCGGCACCAAGGGGGTCCCCCGCGCCGAGCGCGAGCGCCAGATCCTCGCCATCGCCTCGGTCGCCTTCGGCACCCACGGCTTCGTCGGCACCAACGTCGCCGACGTCGCCCGCGCCGCGGGCATCTCCAAGCCGCTCGTCTACGCCTACTTCGGGTCGAAGGAGGGGCTGTACGCCGCCTGCCTCGACCGCGCCGGCGAGCTGCTCGGCGACGAGATCGAGCGCGTGGCGCGTGGCGACGTCGTCGGCCTCGAGCGCGGCGTGCGGACGCTCGAGGGCATGTTCGGCGTGCTCGAGGACCAGCGGCACGTCTGGCGCCTGCTGCACGACCGCAGCGCGCCGTCCACGCCCGAGGTGGCCGCCGTCGTCGCGGCCCACACCGACCGCATCCACGCCCTCGCCCACGAGGGAGTCAGCGAGCTGCTCGCCCTGGCCGGCGTGCGGGACGCCCTCGACGTCTCGGCCATGACCGCCACCTGGCTCGGCATCGTCGACTCGCTCATGGACTGGTGGGTCGCCCACCCCGAGCAGAGCGCGGCCGACATGGTCGAGCGGGTCACACGCCTCGTCGCCGCCCTGTTCACCGACGCCGCCGGCGCGACGCGATGACGGCCCGACCGGGCGTCGCGGTGCTCACCGGCTCCTCCAGCGGCATCGGCGCCGAGGCGGCCGTGCAGCTGGGACGTCGCGGCTGGACGGTCTGCCTGCTCGCCCGCCGCGCCGACGAGCTCGCCGCCGTCGCCCAGCGGGTCCGCGAGGCAGGCGGCACGGCGCACGTGCACCCGGTGGACCTCACCGACGACGCCGACGTCCGGTCCGTCGTCGACACGCTGCTCGCCGAGCACTCGCGCGTCGACGTGCTCGTCAACAACGCCGCCCGCTCCATCCGGCGCCCGATCCGCGAGTCCGTCGACCGGCTGCACGACTACGAGCGGACGATGGCGGTCAACTACCTGGGCGCCGTGCGGCTCACGCTCGCACTGCTGCCCCGGCTCCTCGAGCAGGAGCGGGTCGACGGCTCCCGGGGTCACGTCGTGTTCTCCTCGACGATGTCGACACAGCTGCCGATCCCGCTCTTCTCGGCGTACCTCGGCAGCAGGGCGGCGCTCGAGTCGTTCGCCCGGTCGCTGCTCGCCGAGCACGGCCACGACGGTGTCACGACGACGGTGGTGCACTTCCCGATGGTGCGCACGCCGATGTCCGGCGCGACCGCGATCTACGCGGCGATGCCGATGATGAGCCCGGAGAGGGCGGGCGGCTGGCTCGTCCGCGCGGCGGTCGACCGGCCCACCCGGGTCACCAGCCTCGGCGGCGCCGTGTCGGAGGCCGGCATGTCCGTGCTCCCGGGCGTGCTCACCAAGGTGGTCACGCCCGGCATCCGCCGCATGGACCGTCGACTCGCGCGACGCACGCGCGAGGACTGAGCCGCGCGGTCAGCGATCGTCGGAGCGCCCGCCGCCCGGCCCGACCACACCGGCCTGCTCGAGGGCGCGCAGCACCAGCCCGGCGCCGACCACCGCGGCACCGAGCGCGACGAGCGCGGTCGAGGCGGCCGTCACGCACGAGAGCACGAGCAACGCGCCGCGACCTCCCGAGAAGCCGTCGGGGACGAGGAGCTGCAGCACCAGAGGGATCGCCGCGCCCGTGACCAGCAGCACCACCCCACCCACGAGGATCGAGCGGGCCTCGACGTACGGGGGCGTCATCACGTCTCCTGACCGGTTCCGGACCGCCCAGGAACCTGCACGCAGCCTAGCGGCGGGAGTAGCATCCTCGGCAGACCTCACCACCCCCGAGGTCGACCGTCCGCGCGCCGGCCACCCGCACCGACGCCCTCTGCAAGGAGCCACCCATGCCCGATCCCGTCTTCAGCCACCCGCACGAACAGGTCGTGTTCTGCCACGACGAGGCGACCGGACTGCGCGCCATCATCGGCCTGTACTCCACCGCCCTCGGCCCCGGCCTCGGCGGCACGCGGTTCCACCCGTACGCGAGCGAGGCCGACGCCCTCGCCGACGTGCTGGCCCTCAGCCAGGGCATGGCGTACAAGAACGCCCTCGCCGGGCTCGACCTCGGCGGCGGCAAGGCCGTGATCATCGGCGACCCGCGCACCCAGAAGACCGAGGCCCTCCTGCGCGCCTACGGACGCATGGTCGAGTCGCTGAACGGTCGCTACTTCACCGCGTGCGACGTCGGCACGTTCAGCCCCGACATGGACGTCATCGCGCGCGAGACGTCGTACGTGACCGGTCGCACCGTCGAGCACAGCGGCGCCGGCGACTCGTCGGTCCTGACCGCGTTCGGGGTCTACCAGGGCATGCGCGCCAGCGCCCAACACGTGTGGGGCGACGCGTCCCTCGCCGGACGCACGGTCGGCGTCGCCGGCGTGGGCAAGGTCGGCAGGCACCTCGTCGAGCACCTCGTGGAGGAGGACGCCCAGGTCGTCGTCACCGACGTCGACGCCGAGGCGCTGGGACGCCTGACCGCCCGCTTCCCGCAGGTCCGGGTCGTCGGCTCCACCGACGAGCTCGTGCGCCAGCAGCTCGACGTCTACGCCCCCTGCGCGCTCGGTCGTGCACTGAGCGACGACGTCGTCGACGTGCTCAGCGCCCAGGTCGTGTGCGGCGGCGCGAACAACCAGCTCGCCCACGAGGGCACCGCGAAGTTGCTCACCGAGCGCGGCATCACCTACGCCCCCGACTACTGCGTCAACGCCGGTGGCGTCATCCAGGTGGCCGACGAGCTCGACCCGCAGGGCTTCAGCTTCGAGCGGGCCCAGGCGCGCGCCACCGGCATCTTCGACACGACGCTCGCGGTGCTGGAGCGGGCCGCCAGCGAGCACCTCACGACGGCCGAGGCAGCCGACCGCCAGGCCGAGCAGCGCATGCGGGAGGTCGGCGGCCTGGGCCGCATCCACCTGCCGCGCTGACTCACGACGACGCCACGCCCGGGTCCTGGGCGTCCACCGCCTCGACCATGGCGCCCAGGAACCGGCGGACGACGTCGATCTCGTCGTCGCTGAAGTCCTGCATCGCCTCGGTCATGGCCGCGGCAACAGGACCGAACATCGATCGCGCCGTCTCCCCGGCGGACGCGGTCATCTCCAGGCTCACCCGGCGTCGGTCGCCGGCGTCGTGGGACCGCTCGACGTGCCCGGACCGCTCGAGCCGGTCCAGCAGCGTGGTGGTGGCGGAGGGGCTGAGCATCAGCTCGCGCGCGAGCACCCCTGGCGAGAGCGGGGCACGCCCCTGCTCGCGGGCGCGCGCCAGCGCGAGCAGGGCCGACAGGTCGGAACGATGGAGGCCGCGCGCGGCCCCCGCGCGGTCGGCGTAGCGGGACGATCGCTCGGACAGCTCGCGGACGAGGCGCACCACGTCCAGGCGCTCGCCGGTGGCCCAGGGCACCGCGCCCGCGCCGCCCTCGGGGTCCGTCGACCCGTCTTGCGCGCTCATGTCACCCATCCTATCCTTCTGGCGTGGAAACTTTCGATCATCGAACATTCTCCCTCGCCCGACTCGTCGGGCGAGGACGGTCCGTCGTCGTCCTCCTGCTCGGCCTCGTGATCGCCGGGGCCGTCCTCATTCTCGCGCCCGCAGCCACCCAGAGCACCAACGCCTCCGTGAACCTGCCTGACGACGCGGAGTCCGCGCTCGCCCAGCAGCGCCTCGCCGCACTCCCTGGCGGCGACGACGCCCCTGCGATCGTGGTCGCCTCCCGCGGCGGGGACCGGCTGTCGCAGACCGACCTCGCCGCGCTGGAGCGGCTCGGCGGCACCCTCGGCTCGAAGCTCGACACCCGGGTCGCCGGCCCGGTGCCGTCGCAGGACGGCACCGTCGCGCTGCTGACCGTTCCCCTGGAGGGCGACGTCGACGCCGAGCAGAACACCGAGCGGGTCGAGACCCTGCGCGCCGAGCTCCGCGACGGCCTGCCCGACGGCCTCGACGCCCAGGTGACCGGCGCCCCCGCGATCCAGGCCGACCTCGGCGCAGTCTTCGAGGGCGCCGACGTGCGCCTGCTGCTCGTGACGGCTGCCGTGGTGGCCCTGCTGCTGATCGTCACGTACCGCAGCCCGTGGCTCTGGCTCGTGCCCCTGGCCGTGATCGGTCTGGGCGACCGGGTCGCCGCGAAGGTGGTCGAGGCGGTCTCGCACTGGAGCGGCGTGCCGATCGACGGCTCCACCACCGGCATCACGTCGGTGCTCGTGTTCGGCGCCGGCACCAACTACGCCCTGCTGCTGATCGCGCGCTACCGCGAGGAGCTGCGCCGCCACGAGGACCGCCGCGAGGCGATGCGCCAGGCCGTCGGTGCCGCGGGCCCCGCGATCCTCTCCAGCTCAGGCACCGTGGTGCTCGGTCTGCTGACGCTGCTGCTCGCCGACGCCCCGTTCGTCAGCCGGATCGGCCTGGCGGGCGCCGCCGGCATCGTCGTCGCCGTGCTCTTCGCGCTCGTCGTGCTCCCGGCCGCCATGTCGATCCCGGGCCGCTGGTTGTTCTGGCCGTTCGTGCCCCGCGTCGGCGACTCCGACCCCACCGAGCGCGGCCTGTGGCGCCGCGTCGGTCGGCGGGTCACCCGCCGCCCCGCGCTCGTGACGGTGGGCGGCCTGGTCGTGCTCGCGCTCATGGCCCTCGGGACGCTCGGCCTGCGCACCGGGCTGGGCCAGGACGAGCAGTTCCTCGACACGCCGGAGTCGATCACCGCCCAGCAGACGCTCGCGTCGGCGTTCCCTGCGGGCGCCTCCTCCCCGACCACCGTCGTCACCAGCCCGCGGCTCGCCGAGCAGGTCGCCCGTGCGGCAGCGGACGTCCCGGACGTGCAGTCCGCCGACGTCGGTCGCCCGAGCGCGACCGTGGCGCCGGTGAGCGTGGTGCTGTCCGACCCGCCGGGCAGCGACGCCGCCCTCGGCACGATCGAGCGGCTCCGCGCCGCCGTGCAGGAGGTCGACCCCGACGCCCTGGTCGGGGGTCAGGACGCGCAGGCCCTCGACGAGGCGACGACGGCGCAACGCGACCGGACGGTGGTCGTGCCCGTGGTCCTCGTCGTCGTGCTCGGCATGCTGCTGCTCCTGCTGCGCTCCGTCGTGGCTGCCGTGCTGCTGGTCGCGACGACGGTGCTGTCGTACCTGTCGGCGCTCGGCGTCGGATGGCTCGTGTTCGACCACGTCCTCGGCTGGTCGGCGATGGACGTGAGCACCCCCCTGCTGGCGTTCATCTTCCTGGTGGCGCTCGGGGTGGACTACAACATCTTCCTCACCGCGCGGGCACGGGAGGAGATGCGGGCGAGCGGCGACGCCACCTCGTCGGTCGTGACGGCCCTCGGGGTGACGGGCGGCGTGATCACGAGTGCCGGCATCCTCCTCGCCGCCGTCTTCGCGGTGCTCGGGGTCCTGCCTCTCGTGCTGCTCGCGCAACTGGGCGTCCTCGTCGGCTTCGGCGTGCTCCTCGACACCGTCCTCGTCCGTGGGGTCGTCACCCCGGCACTCGTGGCCTGGTGCGGACGACGCTTCTGGTGGCCGAGCAGGCTCGCCCACGTCCCTCGGCGGGCACGCTGACAGCGCGGCGGTCCCCCGCACGTGCGAGCCGGTCCGGACCGACGTCCGGACCGGCTCGTCACGTCACCGACCGCCCGCGGACGGACGTCAGGGCGTCCGACGGCGCGCGGTCACGTCGACCACGTCCGCACCGGTGCGGACGCACGCGAACAGCCGCCTCGACGGGCGACCGGGGGAACGGGCCTCAACTGGCCGCTTCGTCCCCGTACTTCCTCGCGAGATCGGCGTACTGGTCCGGGATCGGGTCACCCGAGTCCTGGTGGAGTTCCTGTTGCAGATCGTCGAAGTCCGGATCGAAGGTCCGGTACTTCAGGTCGCGTGCGACCTTGGTCTGCTTTGCCTTTGCACGGCCGCGCCCCATGGGTCCGACCCCCTCGCAGAGAAATCGTCAGTATGTCGTGGTGCCTACCCTACCGAACAATCTCGAACGCGCTGGCAGCGGGGGCACGAGTCACGCGTGTCGGTTCTCCAGCGTGACCGTCCCGCCGGGGCCGTGCACGCCGGCCTCGGCCACCTCTCCCGCGACCCACGCCTGGACGCCGTGCTCGCCCAGCAGGCGCACGGCCGCGTCGGCGTCGTCAGGGTCGACGAGCGCGACCATGCCGACGCCGATGTTCAGCGCCTCCTCCAGGTCGTGCTGGGAGACCTCGCCGAGGTCGGACACGAGGTCGAAGATCGCGGGGCGCGTCCAGGTGCTGCGGTCGATGCGCACCGACACGGTGTCGGGGACGACGCGCTCGAGGTTGGCGGCGAGTCCGCCGCCGGTGACGTGCGACATCGCGTGCGTCCGGGTGCGACGGACGAGGTCGAGGCAGGGCAGCGTGTACAGGCGGGTGGGCGTCAGGAGCGCCTCGCCGAGGGTCGCGCCGAGCTCGGACACGTGACGGTCGAGCGACCACTGCGCCTGGCCGAAGAACACGTGCCGCGCGAGCGAGTAGCCGTTGGAGTGCAGCCCCGAGGAGGCCATGGCCACGACGACGTCGCCGGGGCGGACCAGCTCGGCACCGATCAGCGCGTCGGCCTCGACGACACCGGTCGTGGAACCGGCCACGTCGTACTCGTCGGGGTGCAGCAGCCCGGGGTGCTCGGCGGTCTCGCCGCCCAGCAGCGCGGTGCCGGCCTCCGCGCACGCCTGCGCGATGCCCTTGACCACCGACGCGATGCGCTCAGGGACGACCTTCCCGCGTCGTCGACGAGCATGCCGACGAGGTCGTACCCGATGGTGTCGTGCACGTCCATGCGCTGCGCGATCTGCACCTTCGTGCCGACGCCGTCGGCCGACGTCGCGAGCAGGGGACGGCGGTAGTCCTTCAGCGCCGTGGCGTCGAACAGGCCTGCGAACCCGCCGATGCCTCCGACGACCTCGGGACGGCGGGCCTTGTCGACCCACTCCTTCATGAGCTCGACGGCGCGGTCGCCGGCCTCGATGGACACGCCCGAGGCGGCGTAGGCGCTGGGCTGCTGCGTGCTCGTCACTGGATCACCTTCAGAGGCTTCGCGTCGGTCTCGAGCAGGTGCTTGCCGATCAGGTCGTCCTCGGGCAGCGGGACCGGGTAGATGCCGTCGAAGCAGGCGCGGCAGAGCTTCTCCTTGGGCACGTTCGTGGCCTCGACGAGCTGGTCGAGCTCGACGTAGGCGAGGGAGTCGGCGTCGATCGAGCGGCAGATCTCCTCCACGCTGATGCCGTTGGCGATGAGCTCGGCGCGCGAGGCGAAGTCGATGCCGTAGAAGCACGGCCACTTGACCGGCGGGCTCGAGATGCGCACGTGCACCTCCGCCGCACCCGACTCGCGCAGCATCCGCACGAGCGCGCGCTGCGTGTTGCCGCGCACGATCGAGTCGTCGACGACCACGAGCCGCTTGCCGGCGATGACGTCGCGCAGCGGGTTGAGCTTGAGCCGGATGCCGAGCTGCCGGATGGTCTGCGAGGGCTGGATGAACGTGCGCCCCACGTAGGAGTTCTTGACCAGGCCGTGGCCGAACGGGATCCCGCTCTCCTCGGCGTAGCCGATGGCGGCCGGCGTGCCCGACTCCGGCACGGGGATGACGAGGTCGGCGTCGACCGGGTGCTCGCGCGCCAGACGTCGGCCGATCTCCGCACGCACCGTGAAGACGCGCTGGTCGGAGATGGTGGTGTCGGGGCGGGCGAGGTAGACGTACTCGAAGATGCAGCCCTTCGGCTCGGCCGGCGAGAACCGCTCGGTGCGCAGACCGTTCTCGTCGATGGCGATGAACTCGCCCGGCTCGATCTCGCGGATGAAGGAGGCGCCGACGATGTCGAGGGCGGCGGTCTCGCTGGCGACGACCCACCCGCGCTCCAGGCGGCCGAGCACGAGCGGGCGGATGCCCTGCGGGTCGCGCGCGGCGTAGAGGGTGTGCTCGTCCATGAACACGAGCGAGAAGGCGCCCCGCAGCTTCGGCAGCACCTCGATCGCGGCCTCCTCGACCGACCGGTCGGGGTAGGCCGCCAGCAGGCTCGCCATGACCGACGTGTCGGTGGTGGCGGTCTCGCCCTTGCCGCGCCGGCCGGGACCGTTCTCGGCCGTCCGCTCCTGCAGCATCGTGACGAGGTCGGCGGTGTTGGTCAGGTTGCCGTTGTGCGCGAGGGCGACGGATCCCTGCGCGGTGGGCCGGAACGTCGGCTGGGCGTTCTGCCACACGCTCGCGCCCGTGGTGCTGTAGCGCGAGTGCCCGATCGCGACCGAACCCACCAGCGACTCCAGCGTCGACTCGTCGAAGACCTGGGAGACCAGCCCCATGTCCTTGTAGACGAGGATCTGCTTGCCGTTGCTCACCGCGATGCCCGCCGACTCCTGGCCCCGGTGCTGCAGGGCGTACAGACCGAAGTAGCTGAGCTTCGCGACCTCCTCACCGGGAGCCCACACCCCGAACACGCCACAGGCGTCCTGGGGTCCGACGTCCTGAGGATCGATGTCGTGCGTCAGCCGACCGTCTCCGCGTGCCACCGCACCAGTGTAGGGGCCCGCCAGCACCCTCGGGACCGCCCTGGGCGTGACGTGGGCGGTAAGGGCTGGTGGTGCGATGGCTGAGGGGCTTCGTCCTGCTGGTGCGCTGCCTGCAGTGGTCTCGTCGCCTGCTGCGCTGCCTGCGGTCGCCGCGACCTTGCCGGTGCGCTGCCTGCGGGGGTCTCGCCGTGCTGGTGCGCTGCCTCGGCTGGCGCTGGGTGTGGTCTCCGAAGGGCCTCGACCGGGCGGCTGGCGGGCGCGTTGGGTTGGGCACTCGGGCTGCGGCCCGCGTCGGACGCAAGGATCTGCGTTCGTGCGTGGGACTCCGAGGCTTCTGCGTTTGCTACGGGATCCCGTCACCAACGCAGAAGCGTCCGGCCTCAAGCGCGCGAAGGAAGAATCGTGGGTGCCCTTGGGGGTGGGGTGGGCAGCGCTTCTCCCTTCTCGTGGCACGGTCCACGAGAAGGGAGAAGCACTGCCACGTCTGACCCCGCCGGCGGTGGATCTGCCACCTGTAGGGCCCTCAGAAGGTGGCAGA
>NZ_LUNF01000118.1:0-18301 GCF_001626145.1 Aeromicrobium sp. REDSEA-S32_B7 | reverse complement strand
CCTGGGTGGTGAGCGTGCCGATCACGTCGTCGGCCTCGAAGCCGTCCTTCTCGAACGCGGTGATGCCGAGCGCGGCGACGACGTCCTTGATCAGGCCGACCTGGCCCTTGAACTCGTCGGGGCTCTTGCTGCGGTTGCCCTTGTACTCCGCGTACTCCTGCACGCGGAACGTCTGCCGCGACACGTCGAACGCCACGCCGACGTGCGTCGGACGCTCGTCGCGCAGCACGTTGATGAGCATCGAGGTGAAGCCGAACACCGCGTTGGTGTGCTGTCCGGTGGTCGTGGAGAAGTTCTCGACGGGCAGGGCGAAGAAGGCACGGTAGGCGACGGAGTGACCGTCGATCAGCAGCAGTCGATCCACGTCGTCGACTCTAGACGCACCGGCGGACACTGGCCTGCGGCGTGTGCCTCGTGTGCGTGGTCGTGGGGTGGTCTCGTCGTGATGGTGCGCTGTCGTCGGACGCCTCGGACCTGCTGGTGCGCTGCCGCGGGAGCGGTGTGCTCGGTGGTGCGCTGCCGCAGGGGGTCTCGTCGTGCTGCTGCGCTGCCGCAGGGGTGAAGGCCAACGATGCTGCGTTTGCTACGGAATCCCGTCGTGAACGCAGAAGCGTTCGGCCTCGCACGCGTGGATGAAGAATCGTGGGTGCACTTTGCGTGGGGGTGACGAACGATTCTTCCGTGGTGTGGACCGTTCCACGCGAAGGAAGAATCCTTCCGCCGCTCAGCCCGCCATCGGTGGATTTCCAACCACAGGAGCGCTCCTGCGGTTGCAGATCCACCGACAGGACGCACGAACGCAGAACCTTGGCCCCTGAACGCAGAATCGAAGAATCGTGGATCCAAGGGCGGGCCCAGCCAGACCCCGAGACCCGAGGCCAGCCCCAGGCCCCCTGCCGGTCGAGGCCCCTTCGAAGACCGCCCCCAGCGAAGGCCGAGGCAGCGCACCAGCACGGTCACGACGAACGCAGGCAACGCACCAGCAGCCCAAGACCCGTTGCCACCGCACCGGACAATCACGACGCGCAGGGACGAAGGAGCCCCCGACCTCAGACCCGGCCGGAGCGGCGGTCGTCCTGGCGGCGGCGCAGCGTGCGGCGGACGGCGATGAGCTTGCCGGTGTCGCGGGAGTGGGTGGCCTTCGAGCTGAGCCGGGAGCGCAGGCGGCTGGCCTGGATGGCGCGGACGGCTGCGACCTGGGTGAACCCGATCTTCGTCAGGTAGCGGTGCGGCTCGCGGGCCATGAGCGGGATGGCCGCGACGACGATCTCGCAGGCGTTCTCCTCGCCGTACGTCGCGGCGGCCGACAGCAGCGTCGCGGCGACGTTGCGGCGACGGTGGCGCGGGGAGACCTGGATGTCGGTGACGATGAGGATGGGGGTGAGCGTGATCGGTGTCAAGGTGCTCAGGTCGCACACCGTCGCGCCGACGATCTCGTCCTCGACGAGGGCGACGATGATGCGCTTGCCGGGCTTGGCGAGGGTCTGCTCGATCGCCGACTCCGCCTCCGTCGCGGTCGGCTCGCGGAACAGCGACTGGTAGGAGAACGCCTCCGCGCCCTCCTCGTCGCTCACCGCGGCCGACTCGGCCCACAGGGCCACGAGCTCGGCCGCGTCCTCGGGCACCGCGTCGCGCATCACGATCGGCGAGCGAGTGGCCATGACGTCCTCGGCGGGTGTCGGGCGCGACCCCGGACGGACGGCTGTCACCATGGCCCGGTCGGGTCGTGCGATCTTCAACGAGCGAGAGGAGCCTACATGTTCGTGGGTAGCGGCACGCTCACCAACGTGGCCACCGTGCTCGTCGGGTCCGGGCTCGGCCTGCTGGTCGGCCAGCGGCTGCCCGAACGGGTGCGCACGACCGTCACCTCCGCGCTCGGTCTCGTGACGCTACTCATCGCCGCCGACGCCGCCCTCGCGGTCCGCAGCGACGCCCTGGTCGACGCGACGCCACGGGGCGCGCCGACGCTGATCGTCCTCGGCTCGCTGCTCGTGGGTGGCGTCGTCGGCTCGCTCCTGCGCTTGGAGGACCGGCTCGAGTCGTTCGGCGGTGTCCTGCAGCGAGCCCTGTCGCGGGGCGACGGCGGCGACCGCGACCGCTTCGTCCAGGGCTTCGTGGTCGCCTCGCTCGTCTTCTGCGTCGGCCCCCTCACGATCCTCGGCTCGATCAACGAGGGCCTCGGCCGTGGGGCGGAGCAGCTGCTCCTGAAGTCGGCGCTCGACGGCTTCGCGTCGCTCGCCTTCGCCGCCGCGCTCGGTGTCGGGGTGATGGCATCCGCCGTGGCCGTGCTGGTCGTGCAGGGATCGCTGACGCTCGTCGGGCTGGCCCTCGGCGAGGCGCTGCCGGCGGCCCACCTCGACGCGTTGGGCGCCACGGGCGGACTGGTCCTCGTCGGGGTGGCGCTGCGTCTGCTCGACCTGAAGGCCCTGCCGGTCGCCGACCTGCTGCCGGCACTCCTCGTGGCGCCGCTGCTCACCCAGCTGGCCGTCTCGCTGGCCTGAGCGGACTTCACAGAACTGTTACCTGTGGACTTTCGCGAAGGGGCCACCTCGGACCCCGGCGGGGATATAGTCCCCGGGACGACGGCGCCACAAGCGCTGCCCGAACTCCAGGAGTCCTGCGTGCGACTGACATCCAAGGTCCTCGTGTCGGCGTTCCTGGCGTGTCTGGTCGTCCTGGTGCCACTCGGCGCCTCGGCCACCAGCACGCCCACGCCCAGCGCGAGCCCGACGGCGCCCACGGCGCCGGCCACCCCGCCGGACGGCGCCTACATCGGCGTCACGCTGCAGAACAGCGGTGACGACAAGGCCCCGATCCCCGGAGCGACGCTGAGCGTCGCCTCCTCCTCCGGCACCGAGGTCGGCGAGGCGGTGACCGACCCGAACGGACGCGCCTTCATCGCCATCCCGGAACGGGGCAGCTACGTCGTCACCCTCGACACCGACACGCTGCCGTCGGGGATCCAGTTCGCCGGCAGCAACAAGCGCACCGTCGACGCGCTCCTGGACGGCGGCAACTTCGCCCAGTTCCAGATCGGCGTCGTCGAGCAGGCCGGGCCCTCGCTCGGTGAGCGCTTCGCGGGCGCCATGGTCAACGGCGTGAAGTTCGGCCTGATCATCGCGCTCGCCGCCCTCGGCCTGTCGCTGATCTTCGGCACCACGAAGCTCACCAACTTCGCGCACGGCGAGATCATCACCTTCGGCGCGATCGCCACCTACGTCGCCAACCGCGCCTTCGGGCTGCCGGTCATCCTCGCGATCGTCGTGGCGGTCCTCGCCTCGGCGGCCTTCGGCTGGCTCCAGGACAAGTTCCTGTGGAAGCCGCTGCGCAGCAAGGGCATCGGCATCATCGCGATGATGATCGTCTCGATCGGCTTCGGTCTGCTGCTGCGCAACGTCTTCCAGTACACGTTCGGCGGCTCGCGCGAGTCGCTCTCGCAGTACGTCAACCAGACGCGCAAGTCCTATGGTCCGTTCGCGCTGGCCGACAAGGAGATCGCGATCATCCTCGTCTCGATCGTCGTGCTGACGGTCACGTGCGTGGTCCTCATGAAGACCCGCCTCGGCAAGTCGATGCGCGCCGTCGCCGACAACCCGGCACTGTCGGCGTCGTCCGGCCTGCGCGTCGACGGCGTCGTGCGGTCGGTCTGGGTCCTCGGCTGCGCCCTGACGGGTCTGGCCGGCGGCCTGCTGGCGGTCAACAGCCAGGTCAACTTCCTCATGGGCTTCAAGCTGCTGCTGCTCGTGTTCGCGGCCGTGACCCTCGGCGGCCTCGGCACCATCTGGGGCGCGCTGGTCGGGTCGATGATCATCGGCATCATGGTCGAGGTCGGCACGCTGCAGATCGGCATCTGGCCTGGTGTCCCGTCGTCCATCAAGGAGGTCGGCGCCCTCGTGGTGCTCATCCTCATCCTGCTGATCAGGCCCCAGGGCATCCTGGGCCGCGCCGAGCGGATCGGCTGAAAGGGATTCCCATGGACTTCGGAACCATCCTCAACGCCGCACTGTCGCAGGCCCTCGGACCGCAGGCGATCGTCTTCGCCCTCGCGGCCATCGGCCTCAACATCCACTTCGGCTACACCGGCCTGCTGAACTTCGGCCAGGCCGGCTTCATGGCCGTCGGCGCCTACGGCCTCGCCGTCACGGTCGTCACCTACGACCAGTCGTTCTGGCTCGGCGTCGTGGTCGCGCTCCTCGCCCCCGTGGTGCTGGCGCTCGTCCTCGGTGTGCCGACGCTGCGCCTTCGGGCGGACTACCTCGCCATCGCCACCATCGCGACGGCGGAGATCCTGCGTCTGGTGTTCGGCGCCGTGGAGACCAAGGACGTCTTCGGCGGCTCGAACGGCCTCACCGGCTTCGCCAAGACCTTCCAGGACCTCAACCCCTACTCCGGCGGCGTCGACCTCGGCGTCGTCCGGTTCCGCCAGGACGACCTGTGGTCGCTGACCGTCGGCTGGGTCCTGGTCGCGCTCGGCTGCCTCTTCGTGTGGCTGCTCATGCGCAGCCCGTGGGGACGCGTGCTGCGCTCGATCCGCGAGGACGAGGACGCCGTCCGCTCGCTGGGCAAGAACGTGTTCGCCTACAAGATGCAGGCGCTCGTGCTGGGTGGTGTCTTCGGTGGTCTCGCCGGCCTCTTCCTCGCACTGAAGCAGGCGTCGGTCGTGCCGAGCGACTACTCCACGAACGTGACGTTCTTCGCCTACACCGCGCTGCTCATCGGCGGCGCGGCCCGCGTGCTCGGTCCCGTCATCGGCGCCATGATCTTCTGGCTCCTCATGGGCGGCATCGGCTCGTTCTTCAGCCAGGCCACGTCCGGCTCGAACCCGCTCATCCCCGACTGGGCGATGAGCGACATCCAGGCCAGCCTGGTCCGACTCATCCTCGTCGGCCTGGGCCTCATGCTCCTGATGATCTACCGACCGCAGGGGATCTTCGGCGACCGGAAGGAGCTGCCTCGTCGGCTCCTCCATCACGCGGCAGTTCGGCGGCCTGAAGGCCGTCGACGTCGAGCACGTCGAGATCCAGCGCGGTGTCATCACGGCGCTGATCGGCCCCAACGGTGCCGGCAAGACGACGCTGTTCAACCTGCTGACGGGCTTCGACGCACCGGACACCGGCGAGTGGTCGTTCAACGGCCAGTCGCTGCAGAAGGTGCCGGCCTACAAGGTCGCTCGCCGTGGCATGGTGCGCACGTTCCAGCTGACGAAGGTGCTGTCGCGCCTCACCGTCATCGAGAACATGCGGCTCGGGGCCACGGGCCAGCGCGGCGAGCGCTTCTGGTCCGCCCCCTTCCGTGCCCTGTGGTCCGGCCAGGAGGACTCGATCACGACACGTGCCGACGAGCTGCTCGCGCGGTTCAAGCTCGACGCCAAGCGCGAGGACTTCGCCGGCTCCCTCTCGGGCGGCCAGCGCAAGCTGCTGGAGATGGCCCGCTCGCTCATGGTGGACCCCGAGCTGATCATGCTCGACGAGCCCATGGCCGGCGTGAACCCGGCCCTCAAGCAGTCGCTGCTCGGCCACGTGAAGTCGCTGCGCGACGAGGGCCGCACGGTGCTGTTCGTCGAGCACGACATGGACATGGTGCGCGACATCTCCGACTGGGTCATCGTCATGGCGCAGGGCAAGATCGTCGCCGAGGGCACCCCCGACCAGGTGATGTCCGACCAGGCCGTCATCGACGCCTACCTGGGCGCGCACCACGACACCGACATCACCGAGCTGGACGAGACCGAGCTCGAGCAGGCCACCGAGGCCGAGCTCGACCAGGAGGCCTGACATGGCAGAGATCCACGAGCCCGGCCAGGACGCCGGACGCGAGGCCGCACGCGACGCGAACTTCGCCGAGGAGCGCGCGAAGCACCAGAAGGGCGCCGACGGGGCCATCCTGCGCGCCGACGGTCTCATCGCCGGCTACCTGCCCGGCGTGAACATCCTCAACAGCGCCGACCTGTACTGCCAGCCCGGCGAGCTCGTCGGCATCATCGGCCCGAACGGAGCCGGCAAGTCGACGCTGCTCAAGTCGCTGTTCGGCCTGGTGACGATCCACGAGGGCAGCGTGACGCTGAAGGGTGAGGAGATCACCAACCAGCGCGCGGACCAGCTGGTCACCAAGGGCATCGGGTTCGTCCCCCAGACGAACAACGTGTTCCCGAGTTTGACCATCGAGGAGAACCTCGAGATGGGCTGCTACCAGGCGCCGAAGACGTTCACGGAGCGCTTCGCGTTCGTCACCGACCTGTTCCCGCGTCTCGGCGAGCGCCGCAAGCAGCGCGCCGGGTCGCTGTCCGGTGGTGAGCGTCAGATGGTCGCCATGGGTCGCGCCCTGATGATGGACCCTCAGGTGCTGCTGCTCGACGAGCCGTCCGCCGGCCTCTCCCCCGTCCTGCAGGACGAGGTGTTCGTGCAGACGCGCAACATCAACAAGGCCGGCGTCTCGGTCATCATGGTCGAGCAGAACGCCAAGCGATGCCTGCAGATCTGCGACCGCGGCTACGTCCTTGACCAGGGCCGCTCCGCCTACTCGGGCACCGGCCGCTCGCTCGGCAACGACCCGAAGGTCATCGAGCTCTACCTCGGCACGCTGGGCAAGAAGGCGAGCTGACCGCTCCGCCCAGCTCGACCCCGGAGGCCCCCGACGCGAGCGTCGGGGGCCTTCCACGTGTGCGGGGTGAGATTCCCAGGTCGACCTGGGAATCTCCCGCGAGGCACGGTTCGCTGCCTGGCTGCCCGGTTTCCTTCCACAAGGCACGGTTCTCTCAGCCACGCACGGAGAGCTTTCCGTGCGTGGCTGAGGAAATCGTGCCTGGAGCTCGCGCCGCGCCGCCTACGAGGCGTCCTACGGTCCTGGGTCGACGAGATTCCCAGCTCGACCTGGGAATCTCGTCGACCCGCCCCTGGAGTCGGCCGGTGGTCGAAGCAAACGACCCTGGGTCGCTGGTTCCTCCCACGAGGCACGGTTCTCTCACCCACGCACGGAGAGCTTTCCGTGCCTGCCTGAGGAAATCGTGCCTGGTGCCCGCGCCGCTCCTCCTGGGAACATCCGAGCGTCGTGCGTCGCAGAGATTCCCAGGTCGACCTGGGAATCTCGCTCACCGTTGGTGTCATCCGCAGGTGAGTGGAATCCCCTCACGTCAGGAGAACCAGCGGTACCGCCAGACATGACGAGGCCCCCGGGGGGAACCCGGGGGCCTCGTGCGGGACGTGCTCGACGTCAGTGGCTCAGATCGTGCCGCTGATGTAGTCGACCGCCTTGTAGGTGTTGTCGGCGCCGTACTCGTAGATGCCGATGGAGGCGGCCGTCGGGCTGCCCGTCTCACCCAGCTCGATGGGGCCGGAGACACCGTCGTAGTCGATGTCCTTGCCGTCCTTCAGGAGCGCGGCGCAGTCCTTGAACGTCGTGCACTTCTCGCCGTCCTTGGTGATGCCCGGGATCTCCTTGGCGATCTTGTCGCCCGCGTCGCTGTCGGCCTTGATGGCCGCGAGCGCCGACACGATGACCGCGTCGTAGGACTCGGCCGCGTAGGAGTAGTCCTTCAGCTTCGGGTCGACCTCGAGGAGGCGCTTCTTGAAGTCACCGGACGTCTCGGCGCCGGGGATGGTGCCCTTCGTGCCCTTGAGCGTGCCCTCGGGCAGCTTGCCGCTGTAGTCGGCCGTGTTGCCGTCGACGAAGTAGGTCGGGACCTTCTGCGGGCCGACGTCGGCCTGCACCAGCTGCGGGATGATCGTGGTGGTCTCCTCGAAGGCGACGAGCACGATCGCGTCCGGCTTGCTGTCGGCGATCTCCTGGACCTGCGAGTCGTAGGACTGCGCGTTCTCGCCGTAGAAGACCGTCGCGGCGACCTTGGAGCCGGCGTTCTCGAGGCCCTTCTTGATCTCCGAGGCCAGCGTCTCGCCGTAGGCGTCCTGACGGGCCAGGATCGCGACGTTCTGGCGACCGTCCTGGACGAGCAGGTTCGACATCACGGCACCCTGGAGGATGTCCGAGGGCGCGGTGCGGAAGTACAGGTCGGGCTTGGCGTAGTCGCCCTTGTCGAAGTCGGTCGACGTGTTGGCGGGCGAGAACATCACGGTGCCGGCCGACATGATCTTGTCGATGACCGTCATCGAGACGCCCGAGGACGCAGCACCGACGATGACGTCGGAACCGGCGTCGAGCAGCTTGTCGGTCTCGGCCGGGGCGATGCCCGAGTCGGTGTCGCCCGAGTCGCCCTTGACGCCCTTGACGTCCTTGCCCAGCACGCCGCCGTCGGCGTTGATGTCCTTGATCGCGAGGTCGACGCCCGCGAACTCCGGCGGGCCGAGGAACGCGAGGCTGCCGGTCTGCGGGAGCAGGGTACCGATCGTGAGCGTGCCGTCGGCCTTCGAGGCCGAGGCCTTGTCGCCGCTGTCGCTGCTCTCGTCGTCGCTGCCGCTGCCTCCACCACAGGCGGCGAGCACGAGCGCGCCGGCCGCGGCGACCGCGGCGAGCCGCATGGTCCTGGTACTGCGCTTCATTGATCCTCCGGGAACTCTGGTCCGACCCCCGACGGGTCGAGCCGTAGGACGAAACTAGTCGCCGCGGGGGTCGCGCAGGTCGGGCTCGTGTGAAAGTCCTGTTTCGTAGTCAACTTGTAATACGGATCGCTCACTCGGGTGAGGGATCGGCGCCCGGCACACCGTGCTCCACGACCCGTTCGGCGACCGTGCGCATGGACATGCGCAGGTCCATCGCCGTCCGCTGGATCCAGCCGAACGCCTCCGGCTCACTGAGTCCCAGGGCAGCCTGGAGCTGCGCCTTGGCGCGCTCGACGACCTTGCGGGTGGCGAGCTGGTCGGTGAGGTCCTCGACCTCCGCCTCCAGGGCGGCGAGCTCCGCGAAGCGGCTGCGGGCCATCTCGATGGCGGGGACGAGGTCGGAGGCCGTGAACGGCTTGACCAGGTAGGCCATCGCGCCGGACTCGCGGGCCCGGTCGACGAGGTCGCGCTGGCTGAACGCGGTCAGCATGACGACGGGCGCGATCCGCTCCCCCGCGATGCGGCTGGCCGCGGCGATGCCGTCGAGGCGCGGCATCTTGACGTCCATGACGACCAGGTCGGGCCGCAGGGCCGTGGCGAGCTCGACCGCCTCGACACCGTCCGCAGCCTGCCCGACGACGTCGTAGCCCTCCTCGGCGAGCATCTCGGCGAGGTCGAGCCGGATGAGCGCCTCGTCCTCGGCGATGACGACGCGGGGACGGTCGGCGGGCTCGCCCGTCACAGAGGGGTCGTCGGTGCGGGGCGTCTCGGTCGGTCGGCTGGTCACGTGAGAAGGTTAGCGGGCACGTGCGGCGCGCCGACTTGGCGGAATGGTAGACGCGACGGTCTCAAAAACCGTTGTCCGAGAGGGCGTGCGGGTTCGAGTCCCGCAGTCGGCACCAGCGCGACCGCGGACCGTCAGTCCGACCCGCGCCCCGTCTGCTCCTGCAGCCGCTCGATGTGCTCCGAGGCCTCCGCCTTCGTGAGGTCGGCCGAGAGCGTCTCGCCAGCGTCGCGGGCGAGCGTGTCGAGATAGGAGCGCTGCGCGCCGGTCATCGGCTCGTCGCCGGTGACCCAGTCCTGCGGGTCCTTCTCGGTGGTGCCGCCAGCGTCCGCGCCGAGGACGTCGGAGTCGGGCGTGGAGCCTGCCGTGGGGCCAGGGGACGTGTTCGACGACGTGTTCGATTCAGTCATGTCCCCACCGTACGTCCGGACGCCGACACCCGCCCGTCGAGCGTCGGCGCCGGGCTCAGCCCTCCTCGGCGGGGTGCTCGTAGGCAGGCACGACGCGGTTGATCGCGTCGCCCATGCGGTGGATCCGCAGCGCGTTCGTGGAGCCGGGGATGCCGGGCGGGGCGCCGGCGACGATGACGACCTCGTCGCCGTGCGAGCACCGTGCGACCTCGAGCAGACGCTTGTCGACCTGCAGCACCATCTCGTCGGTGTGCTTGACCTCGGGCACGAGGAACGTCTCGACGCCCCACGTGAGCGCGAGCTGGTTGCGGGTCATGGGGTCGGGCGTGAACGCGATGACCGGGATGTGCGAGCGGTAGCGCGACATGCGGCGGGCGGACCCGCCGATCGTCGTGAACGCGACGACGTAGCGTGCGTCGATCGCCTCGGCCACCTGCGAGGCACCGCGGCAGATGATGCCGGTGCGGGTCTTCGCCTGCCACGTGTAGGCGGCCATGCGCGGCAGGCCGTGGTCCTCGGTGGACTCGATGATGCGCGCCATCGTGCGCACTGTCTGGATCGGGTACTCCCCCACGCTCGTCTCGCCGGACAGCATCACCGCGTCGGCGCCGTCGAGCACCGCGTTGGCGACGTCGGACGCCTCCGCGCGGGTCGGGCGCGGGGCCGAGATCATCGACTCGAGCATCTGGGTGGCGACGATCACCGGCTTGGCGTTGCGCCGGGCCTTCTCGACGATCAGCTTCTGCACGATCGGCACGTCCTCCAGCGGCAGCTCCACGCCGAGGTCGCCGCGCGCGACCATGAAGCCGTCGAAGGAGTCCATGATCTCGTCGAGGTTGTCGACGGCCTGCGGCTTCTCGATCTTGGCGATGACGGGACGGTGGATGTCGAGCTCGTGCATGACCCGACGGACGTCGTCGGCGTCGCGGGCGTTGCGCACGAACGAGAGCGCGACGAAGTCGACGCCCTGGCGCAGCGCGAACCGCAGGTCCTCGACGTCCTTCTCGCTCATGGCGGGGACGCTGACCGCGACGCCGGGCAGGTTGATGCCCTTGTTGTTGCTGAGGCGTCCCGCGGTCTCGCAGATGGTGACGACGTCGTGCCCGGTGACCTCGAGGGCCCGCAGCCGCACGCGGCCGTCGTCGATGAGGATCTCGTCGCCGGGCGAGACGTCGCCCGGCAGCCCCGAGTATGTAGTCGACGCACGCTCGGCGTCGCCGGGGACGTCGTCGGTGGTGATGGTGAAGCGGTCGCCGACGGCGAGGTCGACGGGGCCGTCGGCGAAGCGGCCGAGCCGGATCTTCGGACCCTGGAGGTCGGCGAGCACGGCGATCGCCTTGCCGGTGCGCTCGGCGGCGGCACGCACGTAGCCGAGGTTGGCCTCGTGGTCGGCATGGTCGCCGTGGCTCATGTTGAGGCGGGCGACGTCCATGCCCGCCTCGGCCAGCTGGAGGATACGCTCGGCGGTCGCGACGGCCGGTCCGAGCGTGCAGACGATCTTGGCTCTACGCACCCCACGACCCTATCGACACCCGGGGTGTACCGGCGAGTCACTTGGTGGGCCCGCGCAACAAAAGACGCTGAGAGTTCACCGGGCCCGCGACCCCCGGCGCATCCCCCTGCAGGACACGACGACGAAGGGGTCGGGAGCTGCGGCTCCCGACCCCTTCGTGCGGCGACCTGGGCCGCCGGCACCCACGCGTCGCTCAGACCATCAGCGGACGGTCGTTCGGCTTGATCGGCCGCGGCAGCGGGCTGCGCCCGCCGGTCAGGTAGGCGTCGACCCCGGCGGCCGCGGAGCGTCCCTCGGCGATGGCCCAGACGATGAGCGACTGGCCACGGCCGGCGTCGCCGGCCACGAACACGCCCGGGACCGACGACATGAAGTCGCGGTCGCGGACGATGTTGCCGCGCTCGTCGAGGTCGACGCCGAGCTGCTCGACGAGACCCTCGCGCTGGGGGCCGGTGAAGCCCATCGCGAACAGCACGAGCTGCGCGGGGATCACCTTCTCCGAGCCGGGCACCTCCTCGAAGCGGCCGTCCTTCATCTCGACCTCGACGATGCGCAGGCCGGCGACGTTGCCGTCGTCGTCGCCGACGAACTCCTTCGTGGAGACGGCGTACTTGCGCTCGCCGCCCTCCTCGTGCGCGGACGCGACGCGGTAGACCATCGGGTAGGTCGGCCACGGCTGCGTCTCGGGCCGGTCGTCGCCGGGCTGCGGCATGATCTCCAGGCTGGTCACCGAGCGAGCGCCCTGGCGGATCGACGTGCCGAGGCAGTCGGCACCGGTGTCGCCGCCGCCGATGATGACGACGTCCTTGTCGGTGGCCAGGATCTGGTCCTGCACCTCCTCGCCGACCGCGACGCGGTTGGCCTGCGGCAGGAACTCCATCGCCTGGTGGATGCCGGCGAGCTCACGCCCCGGGGCGGGGAGGTCGCGGCGCACGGTCGAGCCGATGGCGAGCACGACGGCGTCGTAGCGGTCGCGCAGCTGGCTGCCGGTGAGCGTGTCGCCCACCTGCACGCCGGTGCGGAACACGGTGCCCTCGCGCTGCATCTGTTCGACGCGACGGTCGACGTGCACCTTCTCCATCTTGAACTCCGGGATGCCGTACCGGAGCAGGCCGCCCGCCTTGTCGTCGCGCTCGTACACCGCGACGGTGTGACCGGCGCGGGTCAGCTGCTGCGCGACGGCGAGGCCGGCCGGACCCGAGCCGACGACGGCCACGGTCTTGCCCGTGAGGTACTCCGGCGGCTCGGGGCGCACGTTCCGCCACTCCCACGCGCGGTCGATGATCGAGACCTCGACGTTCTTGATGGTCACCGGCTCGCGGTTGATGCCGACGACGCACGCCGTCTCGCACGGGGCCGGGCAGAGCCGACCCGTGAACTCCGGGAAGTTGTTGGTCGCGTGCAGCCGGTCGATCGCCTCGATCCAGTCGTCGCGCCAGACCAGGTCGTTCCACTCGGGAATCAGGTTGCCCAGCGGGCAGCCCTGGTGGCAGAACGGGATGCCGCAGTCCATGCAGCGTCCGGCCTGCTCCGTGATGATCGGGAGCAGCGCCTTGCCCGGTCCACCGGGGTAGACCTCGTTCCAGTCGTTCACCCGCTCCTCGACGGGGCGGCGCGGGGCCACCTGGCGGGGGGTCGTGATGAAACCTCGGGGATCAGCCACGTGCGGCCACCTCCATCATGCGTGCGGTCGTGTCGTCCTCGGACAGGCCCTCGGCCTCGGCCTCGGCCTTGGCGTCGAGCACCTTGCGGTAGTTGACGGGCATGACCTCGGTGAAGCGTGCGAGCGACTGCTCCCACGCGCCGAGCAGCTGCTCGGCCACGGCGGACCCGGTCTCCTCGTGGTGCTTGACCACGAGGGCGTGCAGCGCCTCGGCCGCCTCCGACCCCGCCTCGACGGTGTTCAGCGCGACCATCTCGGGGTTGACGAGCGAGTGGTCGAGGTCCAGGACATAGGCCTGACCGCCGCTCATGCCGGCCGCGACGTTGCGGCCGGTCGGTCCGAGGATCACCACGGTGCCTCCGGTCATGTACTCGAGTGCGTGGTCGCCCACGCCCTCGACGACGGCCGACGCACCGGAGTTGCGCACGCAGAACCGCTCGCCGACCTTGCCGCGCAGGAAGATCTCGCCGCTGGTCGCGCCGAAGCCGATGACGTTGCCGGCCACGATCTGCGCCTCCGCCGCGAACGTCGCGTCGCGCGGGGGTCGCACGACGAGCCGTCCACCGGAGAGACCCTTGCCGACGTAGTCGTTGCCGTCGCCCTCGAGGCGCAGCGTGATGCCGCGCGGCACGAACGCGCCGAAGGACTGGCCCGCCGACCCGAGGAAGGTCAGGTCGATGGTGTTCTCCGGCAGGCCCTCGCCGCGGTACCGCTTCGTCAGCTCGTGGCCGAGCATGGTGCCGACCGTGCGGTTGACGTTGCGGATGGGCAGCTGCGCACGCACCGGCTCGCCCCGCTCGAGCGCGTCCGCGCTGATCCGGATGAGCTCCGCGTCGAGCGCCACGTCGAGCCCGTGCTCCTGGCCACTGGTGTTGCGCAGCGACGCACCCTCCGGCAGCTCGGGCACGTACAGGATCGGCGAGAGGTCGAGGTGCTGGGCCTTCCAGTGGTCGACGGCCTGGCGGACGTCGAGCACCTCGGCGTGGCCCACGGCCTCGTCGATCGAGCGGAAGCCCAGCTCCGCGAGGTACTCGCGCACCTCCTGCGCCAGGAACTCGAAGAAGTTCACGACGTACTCCGCCTTGCCCGAGAACTTCTCGCGCAGCTGGCGGTTCTGGGTCGCGACGCCGACCGGGCAGGTGTCGAGGTGGCAGACGCGCATCATGATGCAGCCGCTGACGACGAGCGGTGCGGTCGCGAAGCCGAACTCCTCGGCCCCGAGCAGCGCCGCCACGACGACGTCGCGTCCGGTCTTGAGCTGGCCGTCGCACTGCACGACGATGCGGTCACGCAGGCCGTTGACGAGCAGCGTCTGCTGGGTCTCGGCGAGGCCGAGCTCCCACGGACCGCCCGCGTGCTTGAGCGACGTGAGGGGCGAGGCGCCCGTGCCGCCGTCGTGGCCGGAGATCAGCACGACGTCGGCCTTGGCCTTCGAGACGCCCGCCGCGACCGTGCCGACGCCGACCTCGGAGACCAGCTTGACGTGCACGCGGGCCGACGGGTTGGCGTTCTTCAGGTCGTGGATGAGCTGCTTGAGGTCCTCGATCGAGTAGATGTCGTGGTGCGGCGGCGGCGAGATGAGGCCGACACCCGGCGTCGAGTGACGCGTCTTGGCCACCCACGGGTACACCTTCGGTCCGGGCAGCTGGCCGCCCTCGCCGGGCTTCGCGCCCTGCGCCATCTTGATCTGGATGTCGTCGGCGTTGCTCAGGTACTCGCTGGTGACGCCGAAGCGTCCCGACGCGACCTGCTTGATCGACGAGCGACGCTCCGGGTCGTAGAGCCGCTCGGGGTCCTCGCCACCCTCGCCGGTGTTGGACTTGCCGCCGAGGCGGTTCATCGCGATGGCGAGCGTCTCGTGGGCCTCCTGGCTGATCGAGCCGTAGCTCATCGCACCGGTGGAGAAGCGCTTGACGATCTCGCTGACCGGCTCGACCTCGTCGATCGGCACGGGGGCACGCACGCCCTCCTTGAAGGAGAACAGGCCACGCAGCGTCATGAGCCGCTCGGACTGCTCGTCGACCCGCTCGGTGTACTTCTTGAAGATGTCGTAGCGGCCCGAGCGGGTGGAGTGCTGCAGGCGGAACACCGTCTCGGGGTCGAAGAGGTGCTCCGGCCCCTCGCGACGCCACTGGTACTCACCGCCCACCTCGAGGACGCGACGACGACCGACGATGCCCTGGGTGGGGTACGCGCGGGCGTGCCGCGAGGCGACCTCGTCGGCGATGACGTCGAGGCCGATGCCGCCGAGCTTGCTCGACGTGCCCGTGAAGTAGGCGTCGACGACCTCGTGCGACAGTCCGACGCACTCGAAGATCTGCGCACCGGTGTACGACGCGACCGTCGAGACGCCGATCTTGCTCATGACCTTGAGGACGCCCTTGCCGAGGCCGTAGACGACGTTGCGCACGGCCTGCTCCGGCTTGACGTCGCGCACGAAGTTCGCCTCGCGGGCGAGGTCCTCGGCCGACTCCAGCGCCAGGTACGGGTTGACGGCCGTCGCGCCGTAGCCGATGAGCAGCGCGACGTGGTGCACCTCGCGGACGTCGCCGGTCTCGACGAGCAGACCGGCCTGCGAGCGCAGCTTCTCGCGCACCATGTGGTGGTGCACGGCCGCCGTGAGCAGCAGCGACGGGATCGGCGCGCGCTCGGAGTCGGAGTGCCGGTCCGAGAGCACGATGATGCGGGCGCCGTCGGCGACCGCGCGCGAGACGTCGGCGCAGATCTCGTCGAGCTTCGCCTTGAGCGCCGCGCCACCGCCGTTGACGTCGTAGAGACCGCGGACCACGTGCACGCTGAACCCCGGCATGTCGCCGTCCTTGTTCATGTGCCGGATCTTGGCGAGCTCGTCGTTGTCGATCACCGGGAACGGCAGCTGCAGCATGCGGCAGGAGGCCGGGCTCGGCTCGAGCAGGTTCGCCTCCGGGCCCATCGTGCCCGCCAGCGACGTGACGACCTCCTCGCGGATCGCGTCGAGCGGCGGGTTGGTGACCTGCGCGAACAGCTGGCTGAAGTAGTCGAACAGCATGCGCGGACGCTCGGAGATGGCGGCGATGGGCGTGTCGGTGCCCATCGAGCCGATCGCCTCGGCGCCCGTGCGGGCCAGCGGGGCGAGCAGGATCCGCAGGTCCTCCTCGCTGTAGCCGAAGACCTGCTGGCGACGCGTCACGGACGCGTGCGTGTGGATGATGTGCTCCAGGTCGGGCAGGTCCTCGAAGCGGACGAGACCGGAGTAGAGCCACTCGTCGTAGGGGTGCTCGTTCGCGAGCCGGGACTTGATCTCCTCGTCCTCGACGACGCGGTGCTCGTCGAGGTCGAGCAGGAACATCTTGCCCGGCTCGAGACGGCCCTTGCGGGTGATGGTGGCGGGGTCGAGGTCGAGCACGCCGGCCTCGGACGCGAGCACCACGAGACCGTCGTCGGTGATCCAGAAGCGACCCGGGCGCAGGCCGTTGCGGTCGAGGACCGCGCCGATCTGCGTGCCGTCGGTGAAGCACACGCAGGCGGGCCCGTCCCACGGCTCCATGATCGAGGAGTGGAACTCATAGAACGCCCGGCGTGCGGGGTCCATGACGTCGTTGTTCTCCCACGCCTCCGGGATCATCATCATCACGGCGTGCGGCAGCTCGCGACCGCCGAGGTGCAGCAGCTCGAGGACCTCGTCGAGGGAGGCGGTGTCGCTGCCCTCGGGGTCGCAGATGGGGTACAGGCGCGAGAGGTCGCCGGGGATCAGCTCGCTCTCGAGGGTCGCCTCGCGGGCGCGCATCCAGTTGCGGTTGCCGCGTGCGGTGTTGATCTCGCCGTTGTGCGCGACGAACCGGAAGGGGTGAGCGAGCGGCCAGCTCGGGAACGTGTTGGTCGAGAAGCGGCTGTGCACGATCGCGAGGGCCGACTCCATGCGCTCGTCGAGCAGGTCGGGGAAGAACGCGTCGAGCTGCTCGGTCGTGAGCATGCCCTTGTAGACGAGCGTGCGCGCCGACAGCGACGGGAAGTACACGCCAGTCTCGTGCTCCGCGCGCTTGCGCAGGCAGAACGCGAGCCGGTCGAGCTCGAGGCCGGCGCGGGGCTGGCCGGCCGACTCGACGTAGAGCAGCTCGAACGACGGCATCGCGCCGCGCGCCATGGAGCCGAGGATGTCGGGCTGGACGGGCACGGGGCGCCAGCCGAGGACGGTCAGCGACTCCTCCGCGGCGATGGCCTCGACGCGCTGCTTGGCCTCGGCGGCCGCGTCGGGCTCGGCCGGCAGGAACGCCAGGCCGACCGCGTAGCTGCCGACCTCGGGCAGGTCGAAGCCCTGCTCCTGCGCGACGCCGCGGACGAACCGGTCCGGGACCTGCAGCAGGATGCCGGCGCCGTCGCCGGTGTTCTCCTCGGCGCCGACGGCGCCGCGGTGGTCGAGGTTGCGCAGCGCGGTGAGGCCGTGCTGGACGATCTCGTTGCTCGGCACGCCCGAGAGGGTCGCGACGAACGCCACGCCGCAGGCGTCGCGCTCGTGCATCGGGTCGTAGAGGCCCTGCGCGGCCGGGAGGGCCGAAAACTTCGGGCCGGTGGTCCGCTGCAGCTCAGGAGGGGTGGATGCGCTCACCGAGAGTCCCTTCTCGCGTCATCATGATGGGTGCTGGACCACCGTGGAAGTGGTCCGACCCTGGGACGACGTTGGCCCAGGACAGCATCCCCACTGTACAGGCTCGGCGGCCGCGCGACGAGGAAGGCGACCCTGTGCAGCGGGTGTGCGTGCGGCGGGGTCAGCCGACGCCGGTGCCGACGGCGTGGCCGATGAGGTAGGTGACGCCGGCCGCCGCGCCGCCGAGCACGAGCTGGCGCAGACCGCCGTACCACCAAGGCCTGCTGGTGACGCGCGTGACGACGGCGCCGCACGCGAACAGCGCCAGGAGCGAGAGCACGATCGTCGGCGCCGACGACGTGGCGCCCAGCACGAGCGGCAGCAGGGGCACGACGGCGCCGGCCGTGAAGGCGAGGAACGACGACGCCGCGGCGACGACGGGCGACGGGAGGTCGTCGGGGTCGATGCCCATCTCCTCCGCCGCGTGCACGGCGACGGCGTGGTCGAGGTCGCGGTGCACCTGCTGCGCGACCTCGCGGGCGGTGGCCTCGTCGATGCCCTTGGCGACGAACGCGGCGGCGAGCTCGGCCTGCTCGGCCGGACCGTTGCGCACGATCTCCTCGCGCTCGATGGCCACCTGGGCCTGCGCGAGCTCCCGCTGGCTGGCGACGGAGGTGTACTCCCCCGCTGCCATCGAGAACGCACCGGCGGCGAGGCCGGCCAGGCCGGCGATGATCACGGGCGTGCGGTCGCTGCTGCCGCCGGTGACGCCCATGATGAGGGCGAAGTTGGACACCAGACCGTCCATGGCGCCGAAGACGGCCGGTCGCAGCCAGCCTCCGGTGACGTCGGGGTGCTCGTGGGTGACGGCGCCC
>NZ_LUNF01000117.1:0-28891 GCF_001626145.1 Aeromicrobium sp. REDSEA-S32_B7 | reverse complement strand
CCCCCTCCCCCTCTCGAAGGACCGTCATGGCTCCCGTCCGCCTCCTCCCCCACGTCGCCCTGACGGCGCTCCTCGCCGGGCTGCTCGTCGCGCTGCCGACCACGGCCTCCGCGGCCGCGGCGGGGTCGTCCAGCACGATCACCTCCGGCTCCGTCGTCTGGGGCCTGAAGGACTCCTGGCGCTCCTACATCGGCGACGGGTCCGAGGCCGGGGACGGCGCGACCGTCACCGCGTGGAAGGGCACCACGCCCGTCGCCTTCCGGTTCCCGGTCGAGTCCGGCAGCTACGACCCCGAGACCCGCACCACCACGCTCGACCTCGCCGGGTCGGTCCACTTCCGCAGCTGGTACGGCCAGGTCCAGCCGGGCAAGTGGGCCCTCGACACGACGTACTCCGACCTCACCGTGACGATCAGTCCCACGGTCCAGGAGATCCGCGGCACCCACACCGGCTACACGCGCGACGACCCCGGGGGCGAGCTGCACCACGACGTCGACGTCGTCCTGGCCCAGCTCGACGTGACCGACGTCGCCCCGACCACCGCGTCCGGCACCACCACCTGGACCGACGTCCCCGCCGTCGCCGGCCCGGGCTTCTCCATCTACGGCCAGGGCACGACCCTCGACCCCGTCTCGATCGAGTACGCCGGCGACGGCGGCAAGCCCGACCTCACCGAGCGCTTCGACCGTCCCGGCGTTCCGGCGCTGCGCGAGGACGGCCGCTGGATGTCGGTGAGCACGACGTCCGGCCTCGGCACCGCCAGCCGGGCCTTGGAGGTCTCCCCGCGCGGCGACGTCGTCTACGTCGCCGAGATCGCGCCCGAGATCGGCGACACGCTCGTCGTCCGTGCGCTCGACGCCCAGACGATGAAGCCGGTGGGCCGGCCGTTCGAGCAGCCCGTCGCCCCGGAGGAGGTCTACACGGGTCGCTACCTGCGCACCGCGATCGACCCCGCCACCGACACGCTGTTCTACGTGACGAGCCGCGACGGCGACCCTGCCGTCCGGACGACCGTGCGGTCCCTCACGTTCGACCGCGGGACCGGCACGTTCACGTCCGCCGTCGTCGGCCGTCTGCACGACGGCCGCACGGACGACGAGGGGAACACCCAGGTCCCCGGCGTCGGCTCGCTGGCGTGGAACCCGGTGGCCCAGGAGCTCGCCGTCCTCTCCGACGACCCGGAGGCGACCGACCTGGCCGGCAAGGTCACCCTCTTCCGCTTCAGCCGTGCGGGCGACGGCTGGACCCGGTCCGCGGGCACGATGACGTTGCCCACGACCGGCGAGTACGCGGGCGCCATCGAGTACGCGGGACCGTTCACGAGCGGCGAGATGGACACCGACCCCGATCTCGCGGCGCTGGGCGACGGCTCCTACGTGCTGGCCACCGGGACCGGGTACGGGTACGTCGACGATGAGGTCCGCTACCTGCCGGCCCTGCACCTGCGCCCCTCCGGCGACACCGTCGCGGTCACGCCCGTCCCGGGGACGCGCCACACGAGCACGGTGTTCGGCACCTACTACGGCTACACGTCGGCCACGCCCGGCCCGGACGGCTCGGTGCTGCTGCACGGGTCGGGCCAGTCGATCGAGGACTACGTGCGCGTCGACCTCGTCGACGGCGTCGCCACGGCCCGCGAGCCCTTCCGCGGCCCCGACGTCTACCCGGACTACGGCTACTCGGTGTTCGCGGCATCGATGGTCTACGACGCCGGCCGCGACCTGCTCTGGGCGACGGACAACGCCGACACCGACGGCGAGGCCGTCCAGCTCGTGCGTCGCGACGGCTCGACCGTGGGCTACCGCGTGCCCGACTACGCGACCTACTCCTTCGGACGTGCCCTGCTCAAGGTGGGTCCCGACGGCTCGCTCTACGTCCCGCTGAAGAAGGACGGCTTCGGCTACGCACGGCTCGCGTTCGGCGGGATCACCCCGACGGTCGACGAGCAGCCGGACGACGTGTCGGTCCAGCTCGGCGCCGACGAGACGGCGCGCGACGTCACCTTCCGCGCCGAGGTCTCCGGCGCCTCCCGCGTGCAGTGGCAACGACGTGCCGTCGGCGCCTCGCGCTTCACCGACGTCGAGGGCGCCACGGGCACCTCGCTGACGGTGGCGGCGTCGCCCACCACCGCCGGGAGCACTTACCGCCTCACGGTCGTCAACGACGCCGGCACGGTCGTCTCCGACGAGGCGCAGCTGACCGTCACCTACCCGCCTCGGTTCGCCGTGCAGCCCCAGGACGTCCGCACCCGACCGGGCACCGTCGCGAACCTCGATGCCGAGGTGCTCGCCTCCCCCGAGGTCACGTCGAGCACCTGGCAGCGTCGCGTGGACGGGTTCTGGACGACCGTGGGCACGGACGACGACGACCTCGTCGTCGGCGACACGTCCCTCACGGTCCGCGAGACCAGCGCCGACCAGACCGGGTCGCAGTTCCGGCTCAAGGTCACCAGCAGCCTGGGCACGACGTACTCCCGCACCGCGACGCTGACCGTCGAGGCGCCCGCGTCGCAGGCAGGCACGGTGAGCGGCGCGAGGCTCGAGTGGTCGGGCTCGCAGGAGCTGCAGAAGGCACCGCCGTTCGGCGGGTCGTCCTACTTCTCGGCCGGTGTCTCCGACGGCAGCGAGGGCACCTACCAGGCCGAGGCCGGCAGCGTGTCGGTGCTGCAGCTCGACGGCGAGGAGCGCATCCCTGCTTCCTGGGCCACGCGCGCGGCGCACGTCGACGCCGACCCCGGAACCCGTCAGGTCGTGACGCTGGACGACGGCCGGGGGCGCGTGGAGCAGGACGGGTCGGCGACGATCGCGTGGTCGGGCGCCTGGACCGTGAACTTCTACGGCGGGCTCGTGCCGTTCACCCTCAGCGACCCGGTGCTCACCGTCGACGACGAGGGCGTCGGCCGCCTCACCGCCGACCTCTCGGGCTACGGGTCCTCCCAGGAGAACCCCGGCGAGAAGACCCCGATCGCGCCCGTCGAGGACGTCGTCGTCGCCACCTACCGCGACGTCGAGGTCGACCCGGACGGCTTCGTGGTCGAGCCCGACTACGCGGGCGTCGAGGTGGACGTCCCCGCGGGTGCGAGTGCGCAGCTGCGGACGGGTGACGCGTGGGGCTCCTGGCCCCAGCCGTTCGTCGACTTCCACGCCCGCACCGGCCTGACGTCGTACTGGTACAGCTCGGGAGGCGCGGCCGACCCGGACAAGCCCCCCGCCCCGATCACCGTCGGCGCGTTCGAGGTCGACGGCACCGAGCCAATCGCGGAGCCGCCGACGATCCTGACCCAGCCGAGCCCCATGACCGCCACGGTCGGCCGTCAAGCCCGGTTCGCGGTGACGGCATCGGGCGAGGACCTGTCGTACCAGTGGCAGCGCAAGGTCGGCTCGAGCTGGCTGGCCGTCGCAGACGCGGACGGACCGACGCTCACGCTCGACCGCGTGGTCACCGCCGACCGGCGCGCGACCTTCCGGGTACGGGTCGCCAACGCGAGCGGTGCGGTCGTCTCCCGGGCGGTCCGGCTCGACGTGGCTCCGGCCCGGACGTCCGTGCCACCTTCACCCCCCGCGACCCCGCCTCGTTCACGACGGCGACGAGCCGGCCGGTGGGGTTCCGCGTGCGCTGACTGGGCGGTAGGTGCGGCGCGGAACCTGGGTCAGCGGTAGGTCAGCCGCCCCACCGGGCCGAGATCGCGCGTCTCACCTACCGCCGACGGAGGAAGCTCCCGACACCACGAGAAAGGCCCCCAGTCTCATGGACTGGGGGCCTTCTGCCGTTCGAGTGGAGCACAGGAGACTCCGTCGCTCGCTGGCGCTCACTCCTCCCCGAATCACCAGTCCCGATTCGGACGAAGAAGAGCCCCCACAGACAGCGAAAAGCCCCCCAGCACGATGGCTGGGGGGCTCTTCTTGGTCCGAGTGGAGCATAGGAGATTCGAACTCCTGACCTCTTCCATGCCATGGAAGCGCGCTACCAACTGCGCCAATGCCCCTCGCGGGTGGTTCTCGCACTCGTCGATCACCGAGTAAGAACTCTAGACCCTCCCCCTGGGCGGGTAAACACCGGGGGTCACCCGTCGTCCGACATCACCGGCTCGGGCAGCGTGCCCGCGTTCCACTCGGTGAGCCGCCACCGGGTGTCGTGCTCCGGCGAGATCTGCTCCAACGCGATCCACGAGCAGTTCGACAATCCCGCGAACGTGCGCCAGGTGGCCTCCGGGAACCCCAGGAACGTGCACACGCCCACGCGCAGCACGGCGCCGTGCGCCCGCCTCCGCGTGCAGCTCCGCGCCCGGGAACCGCTCCTCGCGGTCCTCCAGCATGGCCTTCATCAGGTCGGGGAAGCGCTCCCACGACTCCTTCCACGTCAGGCCCTCGCGCTCGCCGAAGTTCATCTCGCGCAGCCGCTCGTCGAGCTCCACCGGCACCCCAGTCAGCCGCGACAGCTCCTCGGCCGTGTGCCGAGCACGCTGCAGGTCCGAGCTGAGGATCCGCACCGGCCGCAGCGACGCGAGGCGTGCAGCCGCAGCCGCAGCCTGCCGGACTCCGACCTCGTCGAGCGCCGTGTCCGTCTGGCCCTGCACCCGACCGGCGACGTTCCACTCCGTGCGCCCGTGGCGCCACAGGACGACCCGGCGGGTCACGCGAGCTCGAGGTCGATCGTCGGGCAGTCGCTCCACAGCCGCTCGAGGGCGTAGAACGCGCGCTCCTCGGTGTGCTGCACGTGCACCACGACGTCGGTGAAGTCGAGCAGGATCCAACGACCCTCACGGTCGCCCTCGCGGCGCACCGGCTTCGCGCCCTGCTCCAGCAGCTTCTCCTCGACCGCGTCCTTGATGGCGCGGGCCTGCGGCTGGTTCGCCGCGCTGCACAGCAGGAACACGTCGGTGATGAACAGCTGCTCGGAGACGTCGAAGGCGATGATCTCGGTCGCCAGCTTCTCGTCCGCGGCAGCGGCAGCCACCCGGGTCAGCTCGACGGCACGGTCGGTTGCGGTCATGAGGGGTCCTCGGAGTCGGAGGCGGAGTAGAGACGGTGCTTCGCGATGTACTGCACGACGCCGTCGGGGACGAGGTACCAGACCGGCTCACCCGACGCGACGCGTCCACGGCAGTCGGTCGAGGAGATCGCGAGGGCCGGGATCTCGACCAGCGTGATCCGCTCGGCCGGCAGACCGGCGAGCGTCTGCTCGTCCATCTCGTGCCCGGGACGCGTACAGCCGACGAAGTGGGCGAGCTCGAACAGCTCGTCGTGGTCGCGCCACGTCAGGATCGCGGCCATCGCGTCGGCACCGGTGATGAAGTACAGGTCGGCGTCGGGCATGGCCGCGGCCAGCTCGCGCAGCGTGTCGATCGTGTAGGTGAGTCCGTCGCGGTCGATGTCGACCCGGCTCACCTCGAAGCGCGGGTTCGCCGCCGTCGCGATCACCGTCATCAGGTAGCGGTGCTCGGCCGGCGAGACCTCACGGTCGGCCTTCTGCCACGGGCGCCCGGTGGGGACGAAGACGACCTCGTCGAGGTCGAACCACGACTGCACCTCGCTCGCGGCGACGAGGTGCCCGTGGTGGATGGGGTCGAACGTGCCACCCATGACGCCGACGCGACGTCGGCGGATCGGTGCGTGCTCGGGGGCCACGTCGACGACCTGGGGCCCGTGGGTCGTGCTCAGGAGTGCTCGCGGCCCTTGCCGAAGGCCAGCAGCGCGATGAGCAGGACCAGGAGGATGCCCAGGGCGGTACCTCCGATGAGCATCGCCGTGAAGAGGAAGCTTCCTTCTTCTCCGGACTCCTCCATGGCGGCCAGGATCTCGAGCATGGCCGCAATCTACCAGCGTGCCCGCGAGCCCGACGATCCGGCGTGCGTCAGCGCACGTGCCCGTCGCCCGTGACCACGTACGTCGTCGTGGTCATCTCCGGCAGCCCCATCGGTCCGCGCGCGTGCAGCTTCTGCGTGGAGATGCCGATCTCCGCACCGAACCCGAACTCCCCACCGTCGGTGAAGCGCGTCGACGCGTTCACCATGACGGCCGCCGAGTCGACGCCGAGCGTGAACCGTCGCGCCGCGTCGATCGAGCGGGTGACGATCGCCTCGGTGTGGCCCGAGGACCAGGTGCGGATGTGCTCGACGGCGTCCTCGAGGGAGTCCACCACCTTCGCGGCGATGTCGAGCGAGAGGTACTCGGTGGCCCAGTCGTGGTCGGAGGCCTCGAGCACGCCGGGGGCGACCGCGGCGAAGGAGGCGTCGCCGTGGATCGTGACCCCGGCCGCCTGCAGCGCCTTCGTCACCCGCGGCAGGAAGTCCTCGGCGACGTCGCGGTGCACGAGCAGCGACTCCGCCGCGTTGCACACGCTCGTGCGGTGGGTCTTGGCGTTGAGGACGACGTCGAGCGCCATGTCGAGGTCGGCGTCGGCGTCGACGTAGACGTGCACGTTGCCGGTGCCGGTCTCGATGACGGGCACGGTCGTAGAAGTGCTGCATGCGTGCACTGCGACCCCGTGGACCCGCGCTCGGACGTCGGCGGGGAGCCCGGCGGCGGCGATGGCCTCGCGCATGACGTCGACGATGGCCGCGTTGGACCGCGCCGCCGAGCGCGACCCGCGCAGCAGCGACGCGCTCCCGGCCTTCAGGCAGATGGCGGCGGCGTCGGCGGTGACGTTGGGCCGCCCCTCGTAGATCATGCCGATGACGCCCATGGGCACGCGGACCTGCTCCAGGCGCAGGCCGTTGGGCAGCGTCGAGCCGCGGACGACCTCGCCGACCGGGTCGGGCAGTGCGGCGACGTCGCGCACGCCCTGGGCGAACGCGGCCACGCGGTCGGGGTCGAGCAGCAGCCGGTCGACGACGTTCTCGGGCGTGCCCTCGGCACGCGCGGCCTCGACGTCGAGCGCGTTGGCCGCGACGACGCGCTCGGTCGCGGCCTCCAGGGCGTCGGCCGTGGCCAGCAGGGCCGCATCCTTCTGCGCCCGCGACGCCAGCGCCAGCGACCGTGCGGCCGTGCGGGCGCGGCGGGCGAGCTCGTGCACCTGATCCTTCACGGCTGCAGCCTAGTGCGTGCTCTCCACCCTCCGCTGAGCGTGACGTTCGCGGGCCATCTCGACGGGACTGGGCCCGCGAACGTCACCTTCAGCGGGGATCGGGGGTCACCTGGCGTTCACCCGGGCCGTGCACACTGTCCCCATGATTCGGGGGAATCGGCTCGTCGCCGTGCTCGCACTGGTCCTGGTCGGTACGGTCCTGGCCGTGCCCGTCACCTCCTCGCCCGCCGACGCGCGCGACGAGCGCGGTCGCGTGGAGCCGACCGTCCGGGTCGCGACGTTCAACGCGTCGCTGAACCGACCGGCTGCGGGCGACCTGCGCCGCGACCTGTCGACGCCGTCGAACGCGCAGGCGCGCGCCGTCGCGGAGATCGTCCAGCGCACCCGTCCCGACGTGCTGGTGCTGCAGGAGGTCGATCACGACCCGGAGGCGCTGCGCCTGTTCCAGCGGAACTACCTCGAGCGCGGGCAGCAGGGCGCCGACCCCGTCCGCTACCGGTACACGTTCACGGCACCGGTCAACACGGGCGTGCCCACCGGCCTCGACCTCAACGGCGACGGTCGCACCGACGGCCCCGACGACGCCTACGGCTTCGGGGCGTTCCCCGGCCAGTACGGCATGGCGGTGCTCAGCCGCTACCCGATCGACGAGAAGCACGTCCGCACCTTCCAGAAGCTGCTGTGGAAGGACATGCCCGGCAATCGCATGCCGCAGGGCTACTACTCCCCCGAGGCGGTCGACGTCCTGCGCCTCTCGAGCAAGTCGCACTGGGACGTGCCCGTCAGGGTCGGGCGACGCTCCGTCCACCTGCTCGTCAGCCACCCGACCCCGCCGGTCTTCGACGGGCCCGAGGACCGCAACGGTCGCCGCAACGCCGACGAGATCCGCTTCTGGGCCGACTACACCGGCCCCGCCCGGGAGGCTCGGTGGATCAGGGACGACCGCGGCCGTCCCGGCGGACTGCAGCGCGGTGCGTCGTTCGTGATTGCGGGCGACCTGAACTCCGACCCCGTCGACGGCGACTCGCTGCCGGGCGCCACCCACCAGCTCCTCGACCTGCGCCGGGTGAACACCTCGCTGACCCCGTCGAGCGACGGTGCGGTGGAGGCGGCACGTCTGCAGGGCGGCGCCAACCTCTCCCACCGGGGCGACCCGCAGTTCGACACCGCCGACTTCTCCGAGCCGCCGGGCAACATCCGCGCCGACTACGTGCTCCCGAGCGCCGACCTGGACATCCGCGACGCGCGGGTCTTCTGGCCGGTGCAGGCCGATCCGCTCTCGCGCCTCACCGGCACCTACCCGTTCCCGGCCTCCGACCACCGGCTCGTCTGGGAACGTCACACTCAGCGGGGTGTGGGGGCGGTCAGTGGGGGTGCAGGACGACGAGGTCGTCGCGGTGGACGACCTCGCGCTCGTAGTCGGCGCCGAGGTCGGCCGCGAGGTCGGGGGTGCTGCGCCCGAGGAGCGTCGGGAGCTCGGCACTGTCGTAGGTGACGAGGCCGCGCGCGACCACGGTGCCGTCGGGCGCCACGACGTCGACCGGCTCCCCCGCTCCGAACTCACCCTCCACGCCGACGATGCCCGCCGCGAGGAGCGACGCCTTGCGCACGGTGAGCGCCCGGACCGCGCCGTCGTCGACGAGCAGCCGCCCCTTGGTCTCACTGGCGTGCTCGAGCCACAGCAGACGGGTCGGCCGACGCCGGCCGGTCGGGTGGAACCGCGTGCCCACCTGCTCGCCCAGCACGGCGGCGCGCGCGTGGTCGGCGCGGGCGAGCACCACGGGGATCCCGGCGCCCGTCGCGATCCGTGCCGCCTCGACCTTCGTCACCATGCCGCCGGTGCCCACCTTCGAGCCCACGCGCGCGACGTCGACGTCGTCGAGGTCGTCCGGGCCGTGCACGTCGGTGATCGGCCGCGACTCCGGCAGCGACGGGTGCCCCGTGTAGAGCCCGTCGACGTCGGACAGCAGCACCAGCAGGTCGGCGTGCACCAGGTGGGCGACGAGCGCGGCCAGCCGGTCGTTGTCGCCGAAGCGGATCTCGCTCGTGGCCACGGTGTCGTTCTCGTTGACGACGGGCAGCACGCCGAGCTCGTGCAGGCGCGCGAACGTCTGGTGCGCGTTGCGGTAGTGGCTGCGCCGCGTGACGTCCTCGACGGTCAGCAGCACCTGCCCGAGAGCGGGCCCAGTCCCGCGGCGATCGCACCCGAGCTCACCAGCACGACCTCGTCGCCACGGCGGCGTGCCGCGGCGAGGGCGTCGACGACGTGGCCGACCTTCTCCGGGTCGAGGTGCCCCGCCGCCGAGGTCAGCGACGACGAGCCGACCTTGACGACGACGCGCCGCGCACTCACGACCGGTCGTCCGCCGTGACGTCGGCGGGGCTGTCCTCGCCGGACTCCGGCCCGTCGTCGAGGTCGAGCAGGTCGTCGTCGTCCTCGAAGGTCCAGTCGGGCGCCGCGCTGGGCTCCTCGCCCCGCGCACGCGCCTCGCGCGCCTCGGCCTCGTAGGCCCGCTTGGCCGCGAGCTGCTCGCGTCGCTCGACGTTGGTGCGACGGTCGTCGCGGTCGAGGCGCTGGTCCTCGCCACGACGGCCGAGCATCTCGGCACCGGCCTGGATGGTCGGGTCGAAGTCGAAGACGACCGCGTCCTCCCAGCCCTGGTCGGCGGTGCCACCGATGACGACGTCGTCGCCCGGCTCGGCACCCTGCTTGGCGAGCGCCTCCTCGACGCCGAGCCGCGCGAGCCGGTCGGCGAGGAAGCCGACGGCCTCGTCGTTGCTGAAGTCGGTCTGGCCGACCCAGCGGGTGAGCTTCGCGCCGCGCACGATCCACTGGCGCTGGCCGTCGGGGCCCCGACGCTGGTCGACCGTGAACTCCGCGCCGACCCCTGCCGCGGCCTGCGGACGCAGCACGATGCGGGTGATCTCCTGCGTGGGCGTCTCCGCGCGACGCCGCGCGACGATCTGCGCCATGGCGAAGGACAGCTCGCGCAGTCCCTGGTGGCTCGCCGCCGACACGTCGTACACGTCGTAGCCGCGCTCCTCGAGGTCACTCCGCACGAACTCGGCGATCTGCGCGGCGTCGGGCACGTCGGTCTTGTTCAGGGCCACCAGGCGCGGCCGCTCGAGCAGGTCCTTTCCGGTCGCACCCTCGGGCAACGCCTCGGCGTACGCGCGCAGCTCGGCCTCGATGACGTCGAGGTCGGTCAGCGGGTCGCGCCCGGGCTCGACCGTCGCGCAGTCGACGACGTGCACGAGCGCGGCGCACCGCTCGACGTGGCGCAGGAAGTCGTGACCGAGACCCCGACCCTCGCTCGCACCCTCGATGAGACCGGGCACGTCGGCGACCGTGAAGGTCGTGGACCCCGCGGTGACGACACCGAGGTTGGGCACGAGGGTGGTGAACGGGTAGTCGGCGATCTTCGGGCGGGCACGCGACAGCGCGGCGATGAGGCTCGACTTGCCGGCGCTCGGGAACCCGACGAGACCGATGTCGGCCACGACCTTCAGCTCGAGCACGATCGTGCGCTCCTGGCCGGGCTCGCCCTTCAGCGCGAAGCCGGGGGCCTTGCGCTTGCTCGACGCGAGCGCGGCGTTGCCGAGGCCACCGCGGCCGCCCGCGGCGATCACGACCTCCGTTCCGACGCCCACGAGGTCGGCCAGGACCTCGCCGGTGCCGTGCGGGCCGCCCGAGCGCACCACCGTGCCGTCGGGCACCTTGAGCACGAGGTCCTCGCCGTGGGCGCCGCTCTTGTTGCTGCCGCCGCCGGGCGCACCGTTGCCGGCCTTGCGGCGCGGCTCGTGGTGGTAGTCGACGAGCGTCGTCACGTCGGCCGCCACGCGGAGCACGACGTCGCCGCCGTGCCCGCCGTTGCCGCCGTCGGGGCCGCCGAGCGGCTTGAACTTCTCGCGGTGCACCGACGCGACGCCGTGGCCGCCGTTGCCGGCGACGACCTGGAGGGTCACGCGGTCGACGAAGGTGGGGACGGCCATGTCAGGTGCTCCTGGGGTGGTGTGGGGACGTCGAAGGGGTGGCCCGCATGCGCGGACCACCCCTTCGACGGATGTTCTGCCGGTTACTCGCCCGGAACGATGTTCACGACCTTGCGGCCGCGACGCGTCCCGAACTCGACCGAGCCGGCCGACAGCGCGAAGAGCGTGTCGTCGCCGCCACGGCCGACGTTGGTGCCGGGGTGGAAGTGGGTGCCGCGCTGGCGGACGATGATCTCGCCGGCGTTGACGAGCTGGCCGCCGAAGCGCTTGACGCCGAGGCGCTGTGCGTTGGAGTCGCGGCCGTTCTTGGTGGAGGCTGCGCCCTTCTTGTGTGCCATGAGTTCAGTCCTCTACTTCGCGATGCCGGTGATCTTGACCTGGGTGTACTTCTGACGGTGACCCTGGCGCTTCTTGTAGCCGGTCTTGTTCTTGTACTTCTGGATGATGATCTTCGGACCCTTGGTCGCGCCGATCGCCTCGGCGGTCACGGAGACCGTCGAGAGGCTGTCGGCGTCGGCCGTCACGGCGTCGCCGTCGACGTACAGGACGGCCGGCAGCGAGACGGACTCGCCCTCGGCCAGGCCGAGCTGGTCGATCTCGATGACGTCGCCGACGGCGACCTTCTGCTGCGTGCCGCCACTGCGCACGATTGCGTAGACCACGGGATTCCTCACTCGGTTCTTGCTGGAAGCTGTGTGTGCCGGGGGCCGGGGGCGTCCGGGTCCGACGGGGCCTGGGCTCAGCGGCTGCGCTGGACCGGGCCGGTGCCGGGCTCACACCCGGACAGGACGATCGGCGCGCACGGCGCGCCGAGGATCCATACTACGGACCCTCCCCCGGCTCGGTCAAAGCGGGGGTCTCGCCGGTCGGCTCGTCACCCTCGTCACCGGCGTCCGGCGCCGACTCGAGCTTCGGCTCCGGCTCGACGGTCGCGGGGACCTGCTCGGCCTCGGGCGTCGGCAGGGCGTCCGGCGTCGACCGCAGGGGCGGGCGACTCCGTCAGCGCCTCCTCCGACGTGCCCGTGGACGCGTCGTCGCTCGTCGCGGACTCGCTCGCGGCAGCGTCGGCCTTCGCGCGCGACGAGCCGCGACGCGAGCGCCCACCGCGCGACGACCCGGAGGTCGAGCCGCCGGAGGTGCCGTTCGAGGTGCTCGTGTCCGCACCGGACGTCTCGTCCGCCGTCGTCTCGTCGGTGGTCGTGTCGGCGGCGGCCTCGTCGTCGCGGCCCCGGCGGTTGCCGTTGCCGTTGCCGTTGCCGTTGCCGTTGCCGTTGCCGTTGCCGTTGCCGTTGCCACCGTTGCCACGCCCACGACGGGAGCGGCCGCGCGGCTCCTCCTTCTTGGGCTCGACCGGCTCGGCGGTCACGACCACGCCGCGACCGTCGCAGTGCTCGCACTCGGTGCTGAACGACTCGAGCAGGCCGGTGCCGATCCGCTTGCGGGTCATCTGCACCAGGCCGAGCGACGTCACCTCGGCCACCTGGTGGCGGGTGCGGTCGCGACCGAGGCACTCCACGAGGCGTCGCAGCACGAGGTCGCGGTTGCTCTCGAGCACCATGTCGATGAAGTCGACGACGATGATGCCGCCGATGTCGCGCAGCCGCAGCTGGCGCACGATCTCCTCGGCGGCCTCAAGGTTGTTCTTGGTCACCGTCTCCTCGAGGTTGCCCCCGGAGCCGGTGAACTTGCCGGTGTTGACGTCGACGACGGTCATCGCCTCGGTGCGGTCGATCACGAGCGAGCCGCCGGACGGTAGCCAGACCTTGCGCTGCAGCGCCTTCTGGATCTGCTCGTCGATGCGCAGCACGTCGAAGGAGTCGCGGCCGTCGTGGTCGGCGGGCGACCACTCCTGCAGCCGCTCCGCCAGGTCGGGCGCGACGTGGCGGATGTAGCCGGAGATGTTGTCCCAGGCGTCGGAGCCCTCGACCACGAGCGACGCGAAGTCCTCGTTGAACAGGTCGCGCACGACCTTGATGACGAGGTCGGGCTCGGCGTACAGCAGCTGCGGGGCCTTCGCCTTCGGCGAGGCGTCGTCGTCGAGCCCGGCCTTGACCTTGATGTCCTCCCAGCGGGCGGTCAGCGCCGTGACGTCGCGGGTGAGCTGGTCCTCCGTGGCCCCCTCGGCGGCCGTGCGCACGATGACGCCGGCGTCCTCGGGCAGCACCTCCTTGAGGAGGGCCTTGAGCCGCGAGCGCTCGGTGTCGGGCAGCTTGCGGGAGATGCCGTTGGACTGTCCGCCGGGCACGTAGACGAGGAAGCGACCGGGCAGGCTGATCTGGCTGGTGAGCCGCGCGCCCTTCTGGCCGATGGGGTCCTTCGTGACCTGCACGAGGATCTGCTGGCCGGGGCTCAGCGCCTCCTCGATCTTGCGCGCCTTGCCGTTCTGCACGCCGCTCCAGTCGACCTCGCCGGCGTAGATGACGGCGTTGCGACCGGCGCCGATGTCGACGAACGCGGCCTCCATGCTCGGCAGCACGTTCTGGACCTTGCCGAGGTAGACGTTGCCGATGAGCGACGTCTGGCTCTCGCGGGCCACGTAGTGCTCGACGAGCACGGAATCCTCGAGGACGGCGATCTGGGTGTAGTTGTCGGTGGAGCCGTGGCTGGTCGCGCGGTGCTGACGCACCACCATCTGGCGGTCGACGGCTTCGCGGCGGGCCAGGAACTCGGCCTCGGAGACGATCGGCGCACGACGACGACCGGCCTCGCGACCCTCGCGACGGCGCTGCTTCTTGGCCTCCAGACGGGTCGAGCCGGACACACCGGCGATCTCGTCCTCGGGGTTGCGGCCCTCACGGACCCGCACGACGGTGTTCTCGGGGTCGTCGGGCGACGCGGACGGCTTGTCACCGGCGCGTGCACGGCGGCGACGACGGCGCGTGGTGCCGCCCTGGCCCTCACCCTCCTGGTCGTCGGAGTCGGCAGCGGCCTGGTCGCCTTCGGCGTCGTCGGTCTGGGACTCGGCGGCGGTGCCGTCCTGGCCCTGGCTCTCGCGCGGCTCGTCGCTCTTGTTCCGGCGGCGTCCGCCACGGCTGCGGCGACGGCGCTTCGAGCCGCCACCCCCACCCTCGCCGGACTCGTCCTGGTCCTGCTCGGGCGCCGTGGTCGCCTCGGCCGTGGTCGCGTCGTCGGTGGACGTCTGCTCGTCGTCCTCGTCGTCGTCCTCGACCTGCGCCGCGGGCGCGGCGACCGGCTCGGGGGCCTGGAAGGCGACGGCGACGGGCGAGACCTCGTCGGCCGGGCGAGCGGCGCGGGGGGCGCGCTTGCGTGCGGGACGCTTGGCGGGGGCCTTGGCAGGCTGCTCCTCGCTCGCACCGGCCTCGTCGGTCACCGGCTCCTCGGCGACGGTCTCGTCGGCCGTGGAGCCCGTCGGCGCGTCCTCGACGGCGGGGTCGGCCGCGGGCTTCGAGGCGGCCTTCTTGCGCGGCGGACGCTTGCGAGCCGGCTTGGCAGCCGGGGCCGCAGCGGCGTCGGCCGTGGTGTCACCGGCGGTCGCCACGTCGTCGGCCGGGGCCTGTGCTGCGGCGTCATCGGCGACGGGTGCCGGCGGCGCGGCCTTGCGGGTGGAGCGTCGCGCGGGCGTCTTGGTGACGACCGTGGCGGTCGGTGCCTTCTCGGCCGGCGGGATGGTCGGCGCGGCGGGGGCGTCCGAGGCGGGCGCCGCGAAGATGTCGGTGCTCACCGCGGCAGGTGGCCCGGCGGGCCGGCCGGCGGCCCGGCGCCTGGTGCGCACCGCGGGGGTGGACTCGGTGGTCGGAGTGTTCGTGTCGTCGTCGAGCATGTGCTCTCCTCAGTCCCCGGGTACGCCGCAGGGCGGACGGGGTTCTGCGTCTGCGGCTCCCGCCCCGAGGGGCCGGTGCCGAAAGTCTTCTGTCGGGCCCGGAGCGCTGGCGCGTCCCGGGGTGGTCGACGTGCGGCCTGTCACTGGCTCCTCGCCCGGCCCGCCGCGGTCAGCACCCGATCAGGGTGCGTCGCGGTCGAGGGCGAGCGGATCGCCGACCGTCCCGGTCCCTGCGTCCAGAGGACCTTGGGCCGAGCGGGTCGCCAGCGGCGTCTGCTCGAGCGTCAAGTCCCCGCGGATGCGGAGTCCGGAGAGTACGTCGTCCGGTCGTACCGACGGGTTCTGGTGCCGGACGACCACGGTCAGTATCGCATACGCCACACCCGGACCGTCGGACGAACCGACCGACAGCGACTGGACGGCGGCCCGCGCGTCGAAGGTGCGCATGCCGCGCTTGGTCATCCGTTCGACGTCGACCTGCTCCGCCGCGAGGAACGCGTCGGCCGCCTCCTGGGCCCGCTCGACCGGCGTGTCGCGCAGCTCGATGACCCACTCGCTGGCCTCCAGGCGGTCGGCGAGCGAGCCTGCGCCCTGCCGTGCCGCGACGACCTCGAGGATGTCGATTCCCGGTGGGAGCGCGTCGTCGAGCGCGGCGCGCACGGCCTCGGGGTCGCGCGTCTCGGTGAGGCCGATCTCGAGGAACTCCGCCTCGCTGGCGGCACCCGTGGGGGCCGCTCCCGCGAAGGAGATCTTCGGGTGCGGCGTGTAGCCGGAGGAGAAGGCGATCGGCACCCGCGCGCGGCGCACGGCGCGCTCGAACGCGCGGCCGAAGTCGCGGTGGCTCGTGAACCGCAGCCGACCACGCTTGGCGAAACGGATCCGCAGCCGCTGCACGATGGGCAGCTGCGGGTTGGGCGCCTCGGGGTTGGGGGTGCCGCGCAGGGTCGTGCTGCCGTCGGACATGTCGTCGAGGGTACCGAGCGACGTCGCGCCGCGGGTCGGGTCGGGTCGCCCGCGCGACGGCCGGGACCCTGGCGTTGGATGGGTCGGTGACCTCCCCCGCCGACCCCACCTCGCCTGGCACGACCTCTTCGGGCACGACCTCGTCGACGCGCAGCGGTCCGGCCTGGTTGGTCGGCGCCGCGATCGTGCTGCTCGCCCTGAACCTGCGGGTCGCCGTCGGCAGCGTCGGCGTGGTGGTCGACCCCTTGCGTGACGACCTCGGAATGAGCGCGACCGTCGCCGGCGTGCTGACGACGCTGCCGGTGCTGTGCTTCGCCGTGTTCGGGGCGACGACGTCGCGGGTGGTCCGCGTCCTGGGCCTCGACCGCACCGCCGCGACGCTGCTCGTGGTGCTGGCGCTCGGCCTGGCGTCCCGCGCGACGGTCGGCTCCACCGTCCCGTTCCTCGTCCTCTCCGTGGTGACGCTCGCCGCCTGCGCGGTCGGCAACGTGATCCTGCCGGCCCTCGCGAAGGAGCACTTCCCGGACCGCCTGGCCCTCGTCGGGGCGCTGTACGGGGCGGCGCTCATGGCCGGCGGTGCGGCCAGCTCGGTGGTCACCGTGCCCGTGTCCGACGCCCTCGGCGACTGGCGTGCCGGTGTGGCCGTGTGGGCGCTGCTCGCCGTCGCCGCCCTGCTGCCGTGGCTCCCGGTGGCGCTGCGGTCGAGCCGGACCGCAGGGCTGGAGCGGCCATCGGGCATCCCGCTGTCGCAGGTAGCCCGCAGCCGGCTCGCGTGGGTGTGCACCCTCTGCTTCGCCGTGCAGGCCGCGCAGGCCTACGCACAGTTCGGCTGGTTCCCGACGATCCTCGCCGACGCGGGCCTCGCGAGCGGCACGGCCGGAGCGATGCAGGGCCTGCTCGCCGCCGTCGGCATCCCGATGACGCTGCTGCTGCCGCCGCTCGTCGCCCGGCTCGGCGGCACCGGCGTGCTGCCGTGGTCGTTCGCGGCGCTCACCGTCGCCGGCTGGGGCGGCGTGCTGGCCGCGCCGACGGCCGCACCGTGGCTGTGGGCCGTGCTGCTCGGCCTGGGCGGGTGCACCTTCACCTGGGTGCTGATCATGTTCGGTCGTCGCACCCGCACCACCGAGGGCACCGCCGCCCTCTCCGCCTTCGCCCAGTCCGTCGGCTACCTCCTCGCCGGCCTCGGCCCGTTCGGCACCGGCCTCCTCCACGACCTCACCGGCTCCTGGACCGTCCCCGTCGTCGTCCTCATGGCCGCCGCCGTCCTCATCGGCTTCCTCGGCACCCTCGTCGACCGTGGCGGCACCGTCGAGGACGACCTCGCGTCCGCGTCGCGGGTGGGGTGAGGGTCGGGCGGGGGTCCGTTCCCGCTGGGAGCGCTGCCTGCGCTGCCGCAGGGGGCCACGACCTGCTGCTGCGCTGCCGCAGGGCGTCTCTACCTGCTGGTGCGCTGCCTTGGCCTTCGCTGTGTCTGGTCTCCGAAAGGGCCTCGACCGGGCGGCTGGCCTCCGCGCTGGTCTGGGGTCTCGGGCTGTGGCTCGGGCACGGAGTGGGCGCAGGGTTCTGCGTTTGCTACGGGATCCCGTCGTGAACGCAGAAGCCTTCGGACTTGAGCGCGCGAACGCAGAGACGTCTGCGCCAACAGCCCGCCAACGCCGAACCTTCGCCCGAGAACCGCAGAGACGAAGAATCCTGCGTCCAAGCGCGAGCCCAGACCAGACCCCGAGACCCGAAGCCGTGGCCAGGACCGCTGCCGGTCGAGGCCCTTTCGGAGGCCACCCCAGCGTGAGCCGAGGCAGCGCACCAGCAAGCACAAGCCACCTACGGCAGCGCAGCAGCAAGAAGAGACCCCGCAGCGCCACGATCACGCAGACGGCACGGGCCTCACACCACGGTGAGCGGCAGCAGCTTCTGCCCGGTCGGGCCGATCTGGATGTCGGTGCCCATCTGGGGGCAGACGCCGCAGTCGTAGCAGGGCGTCCAGCGGCAGTCCTCGATCTCGAGGGCCTCGGGGTCGAGAGCGTCCTCCCAGTCCTCCCACAGCCACTCCTTGTCGAGGCCGGCGTCGAGGTGGTCCCACGGGAGGACCTCGTCGTGACCGCGCTCGCGGGTGGTGTACCAGTCGAGGTCGACGGGCTGGTCGGCGAAGACGTCGGCCGCCTTCGACTCCCAGCGCTCGAAGGAGAAGTGCTCGCTCCAGCCGTCGAAGCGGCCCCCGTCGCGCCACACCTCCTCGATGACGCGGCCCACGCGACGGTCACCGCGCGAGAGCAGTCCCTCGACGATGCCGGGGCGTCCGTCGTGGTAGCGGAAGCCGATGGCGCGACCGAAGCGCTTGTCCGACTGCACCGACTCGCGCAGCTTGCGCAGCCGCTCGTCGGTGGTCTCGTGGTCGAGCTGCGCGGCCCACTGGAACGGGGTCTGCGGCTTCGGCACGAAGCCACCGATGCTCACGGTGCAGCGGATGTCGCGCCGCCCCGACGCCTCACGTCCGGCCTCGATGACCTTCTTGGCGAGCACCCCGATCTGGAGCACGTCCTCGTCGGTCTCCGTCGGCAGGCCGCACATGAAGTAGAGCTTCACCTGCCGCCAGCCGTGCGAGTAGGCGGCGGTGACGGTGCGGATGAGGTCGTCCTCGGTGACGGCCTTGTTGATCACCTTGCGCAGCCGCTCGCTGCCGCCCTCCGGCGCGAACGTCAGGCCGGAGCGTCGGCCGTTGCGGCTGAACTCGTTGGCGAGCGTGATGTTGAAGGCGTCGACCCGCGTCGACGGCAGCGACAGTGACGTGTTCGTGCCCTCGTACCGGTCGCCCAGCTGCTTGGCGAGGTCGCCGATCTCGGTGTGGTCGGCGCTCGACAGGCTGAGCAGGCCGACCTCCTGGTAGCCCGACCGCTGCAGCCCGGTGTCGATCATCTCGCCGATGGTCTGCAGCGACCGCTCGCGCACCGGGCGCGTGATCATGCCGGCCTGGCAGAACCGGCAGCCGCGCGTGCACCCGCGGAAGATCTCGACGGAGTAGCGCTCGTGGACGGTCTCGGCGAGCGGCACGAGCGGGTTGCGCGGGTAGGGCCACTGGTCGAGGTCCATGACGGTGTGCTTGCGCACGCGCCAGGGCACGCCGTCGCGGTTCGGCCGGACCGACGCGATGCGGCCGTCGTCGTGGTAGTCGACGTCGTAGAAGCGCGGGACGTAGACGCCGCCGGAGGCCGCGAGGCGCAGCAGCAGCTCGTCGCGTCCGCCCGGACGTCCCTCGTCCTTCCACTCGCGCACGACCTCGCTGATCGCCAGGGCGATCTCCTCGCCGTCGCCGAGCACGGCGGCGTCGAGGAAGTCGGCCACCGGCTCGGGGTTGAAGGCGCTGTGCCCGCCGGCGAGGACGATCGGGTCGTCGTCGGTGCGGTCGGCGGCGTGCAGCGGGATGCCGGCGAGGTCGAGAGCGGTGAGCATGTTCGTGTAGCCGAGCTCGGTGGCGAAGGAGATGCCGAGCACGTCGAACGCCCGGACGGGGCGGTGCGCGTCGACCGTGAACTGCGGGATCGCGTGCTCGCGCATCACCGCCTCCATGTCGGCCTGCACGGCGTAGGTGCGCTCGGCGAGCAGCCAGTCGCGCTCGTTGAGCACCTCGTAGAGGATCTGGACGCCCTGGTTGGGCAGACCCACCTCGTAGGCGTCGGGGTACATCAGCGCCCAGCGGACGCTGACGTCGTCCCACTCCTTCACCGTCGCGTTGAGCTCGCCGCCGACGTACTGGATCGGCTTGCCGACGGTGGGCAGGAGGGGCTCGAGACGAGGGAAGACGGACTCGACGGACATGCCCTCCAGGGTACGGGGCGAACGGGCGTGGTCGAGACCCCGCGGGCTCGGTCCCTGCGTCCGACCTGAGAGAACCTGCCGCGGCTCTCAGTCTCGACGTCTACAGTGGAGGCTTCGTCCCGGGCCCTTCCCCGCCCCGTCCCCGAGCCTGCAGGAGAGTGTGTGCGTCACGACGAGATCGTCGACCGGTCGGGCGGTCGGCACCGGATGGCACGTCACCGCGCACCGTCGGCGTTCGAGCGCCGGCGCGATCGCGCCCTCGACACCCTGGCCGACGTCACCGACGCGCTGCCCAGCAAGCGCGCCCTCTCGGCGTGCGCCGTGGGCGGCGTGGTCGTGGTCAGCGGCCTGACCGCCGGCGCCCAGGCCGTGGGCTCCAGCCCCGCCGCCGCGGCCACCGAGGAGGCCGGGCTGCGTCCCGTCGCCGCGATCGCGACGCCGCTCGCCGCCGCGCAGCGCGTGTCCGACGCCGTGCTCGTGCAGCAGGAGGCCGACTCGAAGGTCGACGAGCTGAAGGCGAAGGCCGAGGGTCAGCGTGCCGCCAGCGAGCGCGCCGCCGACGAGGCCCGCGAGGCCGCAGCCCGCGCGGAGGCGCGTCGCAAGGCCGCCGCCGAGGCCAAGGCGGAAGCCGCTCGCCAGAAGGCGCTCGAGGATGCCGACCCCCGCGCCGTCGCGCAGGCCATGCTCGCCGACTTCGGCTGGGACGCCAGCCAGTTCCAGTGCCTCGACAACATCTGGACGCAGGAGAGCGGCTGGCAGGTCGACGCCGAGAACCCCGGCTCCGGCGCCTACGGCATCCCGCAGTCGCTGCCCGGCTCGAAGATGGCGTCGGCCGGCTCCGACTGGCAGACGAACCCCGCCACGCAGATCCGGTGGGGTCTGGGGTACATCCAGGACCGCTACGGATCCCCCTGCGAGGCGTGGTCGTTCAAGCAGGGTGCCGGCTGGTACTGAGCCGACGTCCGTAGGCTCTCCTGCCATGGGTCTGTTCAACCGGCGCAAGCCGCCGATCACGCTCTCCTACGTCCCGAAGTCGACCGATCCCGACGCACCCGACCAGACGGTCACGCTGCGCAACGGCTCCGAAGTCGGCCTGCGTCCGATCCTGCGCTTCGTCCCGCGCGACGTGTACGGCCGTGAGCTGCCGAACGTCGAGGTGGGCACCGTGCTGGGCATCGACCGCGGCGAGGTCGTCGCGCCGCCCGGCGCGAGCGCCGTCGACGTGCTGCACTTCCACGGGCAGGGGGCCCGCAACGTGCGCGGCGTCGAGGTGCACGTCGAGGCCATGGAGCAGGTCGACCTCCACGGTGTCGTCGCCCCCGTCGAGGCCGTCATGGTCGACCTCGAGGAGCGCGCGACCCTCGAGCCTGCCGAGTTCTGGGGCGTCGGCCTCGTGAACCGCAACGAGGTGCCGATCAGCGTCGGCGTCACGCTCGTCGAGTACGAGGACCGGGTCGGGGACGCGCCGCGCCAGGCGGTCGACGCCGTGACCCTCCAGGGCACCGTCGACATCGCCTCGCAGTCGCACGAGGTCGTCTGGCTGCCCGAGGAGGTCCGCGGACGCTTCCACGGCGTCCTCGCCCACGTCGTCGTCCCCTGGGCCGGCCCCGCCGACCCTCCCCCGCTCGACCCCGCCTGACCTGGCTGGTGGGGACGCACGATTCTGCGTTCCTGAGCGATCCTGCGCACCGGGCCAAAGAATGCTGCGTTCACGTCCGGATCCCGTCGCGACCGCATAAGCGCTCGAGCTCGGCACGCGAAGGCAGCATCGTGCGCGCGGTTGTGGACGGGCCTACGCCGACGACACGGTCGTCCACAGCTCGCGACACCCGTCCCCGTCACAGCGCGGAGCCAGGCAGCGTGGACGCATGGACACGGTGTTGAGCATCCGCGAGGCGCAGGACCTCTTCGGCGCGTGGCCCGTCCGGCGGCGCATCCGTGACGGCCTCTGGACCCGCCCTTGCCGCGGTGTCGTCGTCACCCACAATGGACCACTGAGCCAGCACGAGCGCGACCTTCTGGCGCTCGCGTCGTCACCCCCGCGCTCGGCCCTCGGCGGGGCCGCGGCGCTGCGCCACGACGGGTTCGACGCCCGCGACCCGCGCCACCTCGTCGTGCTCCCGTCGGGGGCACGAGCACCGTCGTGGCCGGGTGCGACCCCGCACTGGTCCGGCGCGCTCGATGACGACGACGTGCATCCCGAGCGTCGTCCACGCCGCACACGGCCCGCTCGGTCGGTGCTCGACGCCGCCTCGTGGCACGGCAGCGAGCGGTACGCCCGCTGGATCGTCATCAGCGCGCTGCAGTGCGGGCTCGTCACGCCCCGGCACCTGCGCGAGGCCCTGACCCGACGCGGTCGGTGCCGCCACCGCAGCGTCATCGTCTCCTCGATCCTCGACGCGTCGGGAGGCATCCAGTCGGTGCCCGAGCGCGACTTCGCCGCGATCTGGCGCGCGAGCGGGCTGCCCCGAGCCAGCAGGCAGGAGGCAGTCCGCGGACCGAGCGGGCGCTTCTACCTCGACGTCTGGTGCGAGCAGCTCGGGTTCGGTGTGGAGGTCCACGGGATCCCGCACCTCGCGGTTGAGCAGTGGGACGACGACCTGGTGCGCGCCAACGAGGTGGTGATCACCGGTCGGCACGGCCTGACCTTCTCCTCCTACGCGGTGCGGAACCACCCAGGGAGCGTCCTGGACCAGCTCGACCGCATCGCTCGGGCGCACGGCTGGGAGGGCGCCCCGGCACCCGAGCTCCTGCCGCGCTCCCCGAACCGGCGCACGATGCGACGTTCCCGTGCGTGACGGTCCACGACGCTGCGTTCGTGTCGGGATCCCGTCACCGACGCAGCATCGTTCGGCCGGCCGCACACGAACGCAGAATCTTGCGCCGAGGTGGGGTCAGGCGAGGGACGGGAACCAGAGGGCGATCTCGCGGGCGGCGGACTCCTCGGAGTCCGACGCGTGGACGAGGTTCTCGCGGTTCGACAGCGAGAGGTCGCCGCGGATGGTGCCGGGGGCGGCGGCGCGGCCGTCGGTGGCGCCGTTGAGCGCACGGACGACGGCGATGGCCTCGTCGCCCTCCAGCACGAGGGAGACGAGCGGGCCCGAGGTCGCGAACGCGCGCAGCGGCGGGTACCAGGGCTGCTCGACGTGCTCCGCGTAGTGGGCGTCGGCCTGCTCGGCGTCGATGGCGCGGTGCTCCATCGCCACGATCGTGAGGCCCTTGGCCTCGTAGCGGCGGAGGACCTCGCCGACGAGGCCGCGGCGGACGGTGTCGGGCTTGAGCAGGACGAGCGTGCGCTGGGACATGCCCTCAACCTAGCGGGGGCGGGGCTCCCCGCCCGACCGTGGTGGCTGCGTCGGTAGCGTGGGACACGACCTCCGGCGGCGGGGGCGCGGGCCCTCACCCACCACCTGGCGGCGGCACGACGCGTCCTCGACCGTCGACCCGCGAGCCCCGGAGGAACCGTGAGCAACCAGCCGTGGTGGCGCCACGCCGTCATCTACCAGGTCTACCCGCGCTCGTGGGCCGACGCGGACGGCGACGGCGTCGGCGACCTGCCCGGCATCACGTCGCGCCTGGAGCACCTCGCCGACCTCGGCGTCGACGCGCTGTGGCTCTCGCCCTTCTACGTCTCCCCGCAGAACGACGGCGGCTACGACGTGGCCGACTTCCGCGACGTCGACCCGCTGTTCGGCACGCTCGCCGACCTCGACGCCCTCGTCGCGCGCGCCCACGACCTCCGCCTGCGGGTGGTCGTCGACGTCGTGCCGAACCACACGTCGAGCGAGCACCCCTGGTTCCGCGCCGCGCTCGCCGCCGGTCCCGGCAGCCCCGAACGCGCCCGCTACGTGTTCCGCCCGGGCCGCGGCGACGACGGCTCCGAGCCCCCGAACAACTGGCAGTCCAAGTTCGACGGCCCGGCCTGGACCCGCACGACCGACCCCGACGGCTCCCCCGGCGAGTGGTACCTGCACCTCTTCGACGGCTCGCAGCCCGACCTCGACTGGACGAACCCCGAGGTGCACGCCGAGCTGGAGTCGGTGCTGCGCTTCTGGCTCGACCGCGGCGTCGACGGGTTCCGCATCGACGTCGCGCACGGCCTGGTGAAGGCCGACGGGCTGCCCGACGCCGACCTCAGCCTCGACGAGACCCGCGACCGCAGCAGCCTCCTGCCCATGTGGGACCAGCCCGGCGTGCACGACGTGTACCGCCGGTGGCGCGCGCTCGTCGAGGAGTACCGCGGCACGCAGACCGCGCTGTGGGGCGAGGACGACGACCGGATGCTGTGCGGCGAGGCCTGGGTGCAGCCCGCCGAGGCGCTCGCCGCGTACGTGCGGCCCGACGAGCTGCACCAGACCTTCAACTTCTCCTTCCTCATGACGCCGTGGCGGGCCGACGCCCTGCGCGCGTCGGTCGACGACGCCCTGGCCAGCGCCGGCGCCGTCGGTGCGCCGCAGACGTGGGTGCTCTCCAACCACGACGTCGTGCGTCACGCGACGCGTCTCGGCCGGTCCGACGCGACCCAGGTGGCCGAGGTCGAGGGGATCGGACCGCGCGACGAGCAGCCCGACCCCGTGCTCGGTCTGCGCCGTGCTCGCGCGGCCACCGCGCTCATGCTCGCGCTCCCCGGATCGGCCTACCTCTACCAGGGCGAGGAGCTGGGCCTGCCCGACCACACGCGGCTGCCCGACGAGGTGCTGCAGGACCCGACGTTCGCGCGCTCGGGCGGCCCCCGCCACGGACGCGGGTACGCCGACCTGGCGCCCGGTCGTCAGCGTGGCGTCGAGGGCTCGACGCTCGAGCTCTACCGCCGGCTCCTGCGCGTCCGTCGCGAGCTCGGGCTCGGCACGGCCACCCTCACGTGGCTGCCCGACGCCCCGCCCGACGTGCTCGCCCTGCGGCTCCTCGACGCCGACGGCACGCGCGTCGCGGAGGTGCGCACGAACCTCTCCGACGCCCCCGTCACGCTCCCCGCCGGCGAGGTCCTCGTGGCCAGCGGCGACCTCGACGACGGCCGGCTCCCGTCGGACACGACCGTGTGGACACGCCTCACCGGGTCCTGACCGATCGTCCCGGTCCTGGGTTGCGTCGTCGTCGGCGCGCCCCTACGTTGAGGAGTCCCGTGTGGCGCCGATCACCACGGGACGAGCGAACGGGAGGCAGCTCATGACGGGCAGACGACGACGGACCGCAGCGGTGGTCGCGAGCGTCGCGCTCGGCTCCTCGCTGCTCGCCGCGTGCGGCGGGTCGAGCGGGAAGCCGACGCTGACCTGGTACATCAACCCCGACGGCCAGGACACGCTGAACGCGCTGGCCGACAGGTGCAGCACCGACGACTACGACATCGACATCCGGCTGCTGCCCGCCAGCGCCACCGACCAGCGCACGCAGCTCGCGCGGCGGCTCGCGGCCGGCGACAGCTCGACCGACCTGATGAGCCTCGATCCGGTGTTCGTGCCGGAGTTCGCGAACGCGAAGTGGCTCAAGCCGTTCGAGGGCGAGCAGGCCGACGCGGTGCTCGACGACGACGTCCTCAAGGGCGCTGCCGAGACGGTCACGTGGAACGACGAGGTGGTCGCCGCGCCGCAGTGGGCCAACACCCAGGTGGTCTGGTACCGCAAGTCCCTCGCGCAGGCGGCCGGTCTCGACATGAGCCGGCCCGTCACGTGGGACCAGGTGATCGACGCCGCCTCGCAGGAGGGCGGCACCGTCGGCGTCCAGGCCAACAAGTACGAGGCCTACGTCGTGTGGATCAACAGCCTCATCCAGGGCGCGGGCGGCAACATCCTCGACCCGTCGACCGTCGAGGACGGTCGCGACGCCAAGGTCACCATCGACAGCGAGGCTGGCAAGGAGGCCGCCGCCGTCATCCGGAAGCTGGCGAGGTCCAAGGCCGCGCAGCCCGACTTCACGACGTCGAACGAGGGCACCAGCCTCGGCCAGATGTTCCCGGCCGAGGGGCCCGGTGAGTTCATGACCAACTGGACCTTCGTCTACAAGAACTACGAGGGACTCGTCGGCAAGGCGGGCGGACCGAAGGACGAGGACGAGCTGAAGGACCTCGGCTGGGCCCGCTACCCACAGACCGTGGAGGGCGAGGAGTCGCGGCCCCCGATCGGCGGCATCGACATCGGCGTCGGCGCCTTCTCGAAGCACCCCGACTTCGCCCAGGAGGCCGCCGTGTGCGTCACGAACGCCGAGGCGCAGCGCGACCTCGCCGTCAACGAGGGCCTCATGCCGGCGCGCCAGTCGGTCTACGACTCCGCAGCGCTCAAGGACGCCTACCCGGCCGACCTGCTCGCCCTGTGGGCCGAGAGCATCGACACCGGCGGCCCGCGCCCGAAGAGCGCGTTCTACAGCCAGATCTCGAGCGCGATCCAGTCCGTCTGGCACTCCCCGCGCCAGGTCGACCCCGACACCACGCCGAAGAAGTCGGCCGACTTCCTGGGCGCCGTCCTCCGAGGGGAGGCCCTGCTGTGAGCACCTCCACCGCCACCCGCGCCTCCGACCGCAGCCGCGGCGAGAACCGGCTCGCCCTGAGGCTGGTGGCGCCGGCCGTCGCGCTGATGCTGCTCGTCACCGCGTTCCCGATGCTGCGTGCGCTCTACCTGTCGCTCTTCAGCTACTCGCTGACGGCTCCCGACGAGCGCGAGTTCGTCGGCCTCGACAACTACGTGACGGCCCTGACCGACAGCCTCTTCTGGCGCGACACCGCGAACACCGTCTTCATCATGGTCGTGACCGTCGCCGTCGAGCTGGTCATCGGCTTCGCCTTCGCGATGGTGATGCACCGGCTGATCTTCGCCCGCGGGCTCGTGCGGACCTCGATCCTCATCCCCTACGGCATCATCACCGTCGTCTCCGGCTTCGCCTGGCAGTTCGCGTTCTCCAACACCAACGGCTTCGTGAACCAGTGGCTGCCGTTCGTCGCCGACGACTTCAACTGGTTCGCGAGCTACGAGAGCTCGATGGTCGCGATCATGGTGTCGGAGATCTGGAAGACCACGCCGTTCATGGCGCTGCTCCTGCTCGCCGGTCTGGCCCAGGTGCCCGAGGACATGCTCGAGGCGGCCAAGGTCGACGGCGCCACGTGGTGGCAGCGGCTGTGGAAGGTGATCCTGCCGAACATGCGCGCCGCCATCATGGTGGCGGTGCTGTTCCGCGCGCTCGACGCCTACCGCATCTTCGACAACATCTTCGTCATGACCGCCGGCGCCAACGGCACCGAGTCGATCTCCTTCCTGACCTACCGGCAGGTGATCGAGCAGTTCCAGCTGGGCATCGGCTCGGCCCTCTCGGTGCTGCTGTTCCTCTCGGTGCTGGTGGTCGCCTTCCTCATCGTCAAGATCTTCCGCGTCAACCTCGCGGACGCGCGGCAGGAGGCGTGAGATGACCAAGAACCCCCTCACCCGCGTCGGCACGCTCGTCGGCTTCGTCCTGATCCTGCTGTGGTGCCTCCTGCCGGTGGCCTGGATCATCTCGTTGTCGTTCAAGAGCCAGGAGGCGGTCACCAACGGCAGCCCCGGGTTCCTCCCCGGCGACGCCTGGACGGGCCTCGACAACTACCGACAGGTGCTGCAGGACGACAACTTCCTGCTCGCCATCCGCAACTCGATCGTCGTGTCGCTGAGCGCCACGCTGATCTCCGTCGCCCTGGCCACGCTCACCGCGTACGCGGTCGCGCGACTGGAGTTCAAGGGGAAGCGGTTCGTCCTCACCACCGCGCTCGTGATCGCCATGTTCCCCGTGGTCTCGCTGGTCGGGCCGCTGTTCGACATGTGGCGCACGTTCGGGCTGTACGACACGTGGTGGGGCCTGATGATCCCCTACATCTCCTTCACGCTGCCCCTCGCGATCTGGACGCTCTCGGCCTTCTTCCGCGAGATCCCGTGGGAGATGGAGCAGGCCGCGCAGGTCGACGGCGCGACGTCGTGGCAGGCGTTCCGCAAGGTGATCGTCCCGCTGGCGGCGCCCGGCGTGTTCACCGCCGCGATCCTGACGTTCTTCTTCGCGTGGAACGACTTCGTCTTCGGCATCTCGCTCACGTCGACCGAGCGTGCCCGACCCATCCCCGCGGCGCTGTCGTTCTTCGTCGGCGCCGACCCGTTCAACCGGCCGGCCTCGCTGCTGGCGGCCGCCGCCGTCGTCGCCACGGTGCCGGTCATCCTCCTCGTCCTGTTCTTCCAGCGAAAGATCGTCGCGGGCCTCACCGCCGGCGCAGTGAAGGGTTGATCCATGGCCACCATCGAGATGAAGAACATCGTCAAGAAGTACGGTGACGGCTTCCCCGCGGTCAACGACGTCAGCATCGACGTCGCCGACGGCGAGTTCCTGATCCTCGTCGGCCCCTCGGGCTGCGGGAAGTCGACGCTGCTGCGGATGATCGTCGGCCTGGAGGACATCACCTCCGGCGACATGGTCATCGGCGGCGAGCGCGTGAACGACCTCGCGCCGCGCGACCGCAACCTGGCGATGGTCTTCCAGAACTACGCGCTCTACCCGCACCTCACGGTGTACGAGAACATCGCCTTCCCGCTGCGGCTGAAGAAGCGCCCCGAGAAGGAGATCGACGAGAAGGTCCGTCAGGCGAGCAGGACGCTCGACCTCGACGAGCACCTCGAGCGCAAGCCCGGCAACCTGTCCGGCGGTCAGCGCCAGCGCGTGGCGATGGGTCGCGCGATCGTCCGCGACGCGAAGGCGTTCCTGTTCGACGAGCCGTTGTCGAACCTCGACGCGAAGCTGCGCGGCCAGATGCGCACCGAGATCGCCCGGCTGCAGAAGCAGCTCGGCATCACCACCGTCTACGTCACGCACGACCAGACCGAGGCCATGACGCTCGGCGACCGGGTGGCCGTCATGAAGCGCGGCGTCCTGCAGCAGCTCGCCTCGCCCCGCGAGCTGTACGAGCAGCCCGTCAACCTGTTCGTGGCCGGCTTCATCGGCTCCCCGCCGATGAACTTCCTGCCCGCGACCGTCGAGGACGGCCAGGTCACGCTGCCGTTCGGCACGTTCCCGCTGCCCGCCGACAAGGCCGAGCGCACCGAGGGCAAGGGGCTGCTGCTCGCGGGCATCCGGCCCGAGCACTTCGAGGACGTGTCCGTGATGGCCGACGACGCGGTCGACGGCACGCGCACGTTCCAGGCCCACGTGGACGTGCGCGAGTGGCTCGGCGACCAGCAGTACGCCTACGTGCCCTACGACGCCGAGGCGCAGGTCCAGGACCAGCTGCGCGACCTCGCCCGCGAGGCCGACAGCGAGTCGCTGCGCACCCAGCTCGTCGTCTCGCTCGACGCGGCGAGCGGCGCGCAGGGCGAC
>NZ_LUNF01000116.1:2147-14555 GCF_001626145.1 Aeromicrobium sp. REDSEA-S32_B7 | reverse complement strand
GGTCGCCGGGCCCTCGACCCCGCGCGCATCGTCCTGGTGGGCGTGGCCGTCCTGGCCGTCGTCTTCGGTGCGTTCTTCGGCTACCGCGGCGTGGCCGACTGGCGCGAGACCCACGGGGTCGACGGCGTCCACGACAAGGCCGCCGAGGCGGCCGCCTCCGCCGCGGAGACGATCTTCACCTACCGCTACGACCGCATCCAGCAGTACCTCGACGACTCCAGCGACGTCATGACCTCCTCGTTCGCCAAGGACTTCGAGAGCATCTCGCCGGCCCTGCGCGACCTCGCGCCGCAGCGCAAGATCCAGGTCAAGGCCACGACCCGCGACTCCGCCGCGATGTCGTGCGGCGACGACTGCCGCCGCGACCGCGCCACCGTGCTGGTCTTCGTCGACCAGGCGCGTCTGGCCGACGGCTCCGAGGTACCGACGGTCTTCGGCAACCGGGTCGAGATGACGATGGTCGAGCGCGACGGACGCTGGCTCGTCGACGACATCAAGGCGCTCTGAACCGGCGCGTCGGACCCGCCGGGCGCCTCCGGTCCGTCTCTCCGGCGGGCGCTGCGCAGGCTCCAGGCCACGTCGGACCGCCGCGCGGACGGCCCGCGACCCCTGGCGTTGCAGTCCTTTCGGGCCGTGAGCCTGCGGAGCGGCCGAATACTTTGGCCCATCTCAGGCTGGTTGTCAAGGACCAGGCTTGCGCGCGTGTGGACGGGGGGGCTAGACTGAATCTTCGCGCCCGCCTCGTCGCCCTCGTTGCCCCTTGACTGGGGGCGTCAGTCATGCGCACAAGTCCATCACGTGACACCCTTGCGAGCCTCTGGAAGGACCCCTCTTGGCCGCCTCGCGCACCGTCGCCGCACCTGCCCAGAACAACAGTGCCACCAACGCACCCCGCCGCATCTCCTTCGCCAAGATCTCCGAACCGCTCGAGGTTCCCGAGCTCCTGGCCCTGCAGACCGACAGCTTCGACTGGCTGATCGGCAGCGAGAAGTGGAAGGCCGAGGTCGAGGACGCCCTCGCTGCCGGCCGCACCGACGTCTCCACCAAGTCCGGTCTGGAGGAGATCTTCGAGGAGATCTCCCCGATCGAGGACTTCTCCGAGACGATGAGCCTGTCGTTCCGCGACCACCGCTTCGAGCCCCCGAAGTACTCGGTCGAGGACTGCAAGGACCGCGACGTCACCTACGCCGCGCCCCTGTTCGTCACCGCCGAGTTCATGAACAACGAGACCGGCGAGATCAAGAGCCAGACGGTCTTCATGGGCGAGTTCCCGCTCATGACCCCCAAGGGCACCTTCGTCATCAACGGCACCGAGCGCGTCGTCGTCAGCCAGCTGGTCCGCAGCCCCGGCGTCTACTTCGAGCGCACGCCCGACAAGACGTCGGACAAGGACATCTACACGGCCAAGGTCATCCCCTCGCGCGGCGCGTGGCTGGAGTTCGAGGTCGACAAGCGTGACCTCGTCGGCGTGCGTCTGGACCGCAAGCGCAAGCAGAGCGTCACCGTCCTGCTCAAGGCGCTCGGCTTCACCGAGGCGCAGATCCTCGAGGAGTTCGGCCAGTACGAGTCGATCCGTCTGACCCTGGAGAAGGACAACGTCCAGACCCAGGACGAGGCCCTGCTCGACATCTACCGCAAGCTGCGTCCGGGCGAGCCGCCGTCGCGCGAGGCCGCCCAGAACCTGCTCGACAACTACTACTTCAACACGAAGCGGTACGACCTGGCCAAGGTCGGTCGTCACAAGGTCAACAAGAAGCTCGGCGCCGACGAGGCGTTCGACCAGCAGACGCTGACCATCGACGACGTCGTCGCCACCATCAAGTACGTCGTGGCGCTGCACGCCGGCGAGACCGAGCTGGAGATGCCCGCGGGCACCACCCTCGTCGAGGCCGACGACATCGACCACTTCGGCAACCGTCGCATCCGCACGGTCGGCGAGCTGATCCAGAACCAGCTGCGCACCGGCCTGGCGCGCATGGAGCGGGTCGTGCGCGAGCGCATGACCACGCAGGACGTCGAGGCCATCACGCCGCAGACGCTCATCAACATCCGTCCGGTCGTGGCGGCGCTGAAGGAGTTCTTCGGCACCAGCCAGCTGTCGCAGTTCATGGACCAGAACAACCCGCTCGCGGGTCTGACCCACAAGCGCCGTCTGAACGCGCTCGGCCCGGGTGGTCTGTCGCGTGAGCGCGCGGGCTACGAGGTCCGCGACGTGCACCCGTCGCACTACGGCCGCATGTGCCCGATCGAGACGCCTGAAGGTCCGAACATCGGTCTGATCGGCTCGCTGGCCTCCTACGGTCGCATCAACGCGTTCGGCTTCATCGAGTCGCCGTACCGCAAGGTCGTCGACGGCCGGGTCACCGAGCAGATCGACTACCTCACGGCCACCGACGAGGACCGGTTCATCGTCGCCCAGGCGAACTCCCCGCTCACCGAGGACGGGACGTTCGTCGACGACGCGGTGCTCGTGCGCCAGCGTGGTGGTGAGGCCGAGCTCCGCCCGGCCGCCGAGGTCGACTACATGGACGTCTCGCCGCGCCAGATGGTCTCGGTCGCGACCGCGCTCATCCCGTTCCTCGAGCACGACGACGCCAACCGCGCCCTCATGGGTGCCAACATGCAGCGCCAGGCGGTCCCGCTGGTGCGCAACGACGCCCCGCTCGTCGGCACCGGCATGGAGTTCCGTGCCGCCGTCGACGCCGGCGACGTCACGGTCGCCAAGAAGGCGGGTGTCGTCAAGGAGGTCTCGGCCGACCTGGTCGAGATCATGGAGGACGAGGGCACGTACACGACGTACCGCCTCGCGAAGTTCCGCCGCTCCAACCACGGCACCTGCACGAACCAGCGTCCCCTCGTCGCCGAGGGCCAGCGCGTCGAGGTCGGCACCCCGCTGGCCGACGGTCCGTGCACCGACGAGGGCGAGATGGCGCTGGGCACCAACCTGCTCGTCGCCTTCATGCCCTGGCAGGGCCACAACTACGAGGACGCGATCATCCTCAGCCAGCGTGTCGTGCAGGAGGACCTGCTCACCTCGATCCACATCGAGGAGCACGAGGTCGACGCGCGTGACACCAAGCTGGGCCCGGAGGAGATCACCCGCGACATCCCGAACGTCAGCGAGGAGATGTTGGCCGACCTCGACGAGCGCGGCATCATCCGCATCGGCGCCGAGGTGGGCAACGGCGACATCCTCGTCGGCAAGGTGACGCCCAAGGGCGAGACCGAGCTGACGCCGGAGGAGCGCCTGCTGCGCGCCATCTTCGGTGAGAAGGCGCGCGAGGTCCGCGACACGTCGCTCAAGGTCCCGCACGGCGAGTCCGGCACCGTCATCGGCGTCCGCGTGTTCGACGCGGCCGACGGCGACGAGCTCAGCCCCGGCGTGAACCAGCTGGTCCGCGTCTACGTGGCCCAGAAGCGCAAGATCTCCGACGGTGACAAGCTCGCCGGCCGTCACGGCAACAAGGGCGTCATCTCCAAGATCCTGCCGATCGAGGACATGCCGTTCCTCGAGGACGGCACCGCCGTCGACATCGTGCTCAACCCGCTGGGTGTGCCCGGCCGCATGAACGTCGGCCAGGTGCTCGAGACCCACCTCGGGTGGGTGGCCAAGGCAGGCTGGGACATCGGCGACCTGAAGGACGAGTGGGCCGACCGCCTGCGCGCCATCGGCGCCGACCGTGCCCCGGCGAACTCCAACGTCGCGACGCCCGTCTTCGACGGTGCCCGCGAGGACGAGATCCAGGGCCTGCTGGCCTCGACGCTGCCCAACCGCGACGGCGACCGCATGGTCGGCCCCGACGGCAAGGCGGTCCTGTTCGACGGTCGTACCGGCGAGCAGTTCCCCGACCCGATCAGCGTCGGCTACATGTACCTGCTGAAGCTGCACCACCTGGTCGACGACAAGATCCACGCCCGCTCGACCGGTCCGTACTCGATGATCACCCAGCAGCCGCTCGGCGGTAAGGCCCAGTTCGGTGGCCAGCGCTTCGGTGAGATGGAGGTCTGGGCCCTCGAGGCCTACGGTGCCGCGTACGCGCTGCAGGAGCTGCTGACGATCAAGTCCGACGACATCGTCGGCCGCGTCAAGGTCTACGAGGCGATCGTCAAGGGCGAGAACGTGCCCGAGCCGGGCATCCCCGAGTCCTTCAAGGTCCTCGTCAAGGAGATGCAGTCGCTGTGCCTGAACGTCGAGGTGCTGTCCAGCGACGGCTCCGCCGTCGAGATGCGCGACGCGGAGGAGGACCTCTTCCGCGCCGCCGAGGAGCTCGGCATCGACCTGTCGCGTCGCGAGCCCTCCAGCGTCGAAGAAGTGTGAGCCGGCGGGGCGCCGTCGCCACGACGGCGCCCCCACCCTCACTCCCCGCTCACCACTGAATTTCGAAAAGTAAGGGAAAGAAGACACCGTGCTCGACGTGAACTTCTTCGATCAGATCCGGATCGGTCTCGCGACCGCCGACGACATCCGCGGATGGTCCTACGGCGAGGTCAAGAAGCCGGAGACGATCAACTACCGCACGCTCAAGCCCGAGCGTGACGGCCTCTTCTGCGAGAAGATCTTCGGTCCCACCCGGGACTGGGAGTGCTACTGCGGCAAGTACAAGCGCGTGCGCTTCAAGGGCATCATCTGCGAGCGCTGCGGCGTCGAGGTGACCCGCTCCAAGGTGCGTCGCGAGCGCATGGGCCACATCGAGCTCGCTGCGCCGGTCACCCACATCTGGTACTTCAAGGGTGTCCCCAGCCGCCTCGGCTACCTGCTCGACCTCGCCCCGAAGGACCTCGAGAAGGTCATCTACTTCGCGGCGTACATGATCACGCACGTCGACGAGGAGGCGCGTCACCGCGACCTGTCCTCGCTGGAGTCCAAGATCGACCTCGAGGTCAAGCAGCTCGAGGCCCGTCGTGACGACGAGGTCAACCAGCGCCTGCAGAAGCTCGAGGAGGACCTCAAGGCCCTCGAGGACGAGGGTGCGAAGGCCGACGCCAAGCGCAAGGTCAAGGACGCCGCCGAGCGTGAGGCCAAGCAGCGTCGCGACCGCATCCAGCGCGAGATCGACCGCCTCACCGAGGTCTGGGACCGCTTCAAGAACCTCAAGGTCCAGGACCTCGAGGGCGACGAGATGCTCTACCGCGAGATGACGTACCGCTTCGGTGCGTACTTCGAGGGCTACATGGGCGCCGCTGCCATCCAGAAGCGTCTGCAGTCCTTCGACCTCGACGCCGAGGCGGAGTCGTTGCGCGAGATCATCGCCACCGGCAAGGGCCAGAAGAAGACCCGCGCCCTCAAGCGACTCAAGGTCGTCTCGGCGTTCCTCGGCAGCAGCAACCACCCCGAGGGCATGGTCCTCGACGCCGTGCCGGTGATCCCGCCGGAGCTGCGTCCCATGGTCCAGCTCGACGGTGGCCGCTTCGCCACGTCGGACCTCAACGACCTGTACCGCCGCGTCATCAACCGCAACAACCGCCTCAAGCGACTGCTCGACCTCGGCGCGCCCGAGATCATCGTCAACAACGAGAAGCGGATGCTGCAGGAGGCCGTCGACTCGCTGTTCGACAATGGCCGTCGCGGTCGCCCCGTCACGGGCCCGGGCAACCGTCCGCTCAAGTCCATCTCGGACATGCTCAAGGGCAAGCAGGGTCGTTTCCGTCAGAACCTCCTCGGCAAGCGCGTCGACTACTCGGGCCGTTCGGTCATCGTCGTCGGCCCGCAGCTCAAGCTGCACCAGTGCGGTCTGCCCAAGCAGATGGCGATCGAGCTGTTCAAGCCCTTCGTCATGAAGCGTCTGGTCGACCTCAACCACGCCCAGAACATCAAGTCCGCCAAGCGGATGGTGGAGCGCGGCGTGCGCGCCGAGGTCTGGGACGTGCTCGAGGAGGTCATCACCGAGCACCCGGTGCTGCTGAACCGTGCACCCACCCTGCACCGTCTGGGCATCCAGGCGTTCGAGCCGCAGCTCATCGAGGGCAAGGCCATCCAGATCCACCCGCTCGTCTGCTCGGCCTTCAACGCCGACTTCGACGGTGACCAGATGGCCGTGCACCTGCCGCTGAGCGCCGAGGCGCAGGCCGAGGCCCGCATCCTCATGCTGAGCACGAACAACATCCTGAAGCCGTCCGACGGCCGTCCGGTCACCATGCCGACGCAGGACATGATCATCGGCCTGTACTTCCTCACGCTCGAGCGCGAGGGACACCCGGGCGAGGGTCGTGCGTTCAGCTCGGTCGCCGAGGCCGTCATGGCCTTCGACCGCAAGGAGATCACCCTCCAGAGCAAGGTGCGGATCCGCATCCCCGGCGTCGACGGTGTCGTGGCGTCGCGGGAGACCACCCTCGGTCGCGCGATCTTCAACCAGGCCCTGCCGGACGACTACGCGTACGTCAACTACCAGGTCGGCAAGAAGGAGCTCGGGGTCATCGTCAACGACCTCGCCGAGCGCTACTCCAAGATCGACGTGGGCGTCGCGCTCGACAACCTCAAGGAGACCGGTTTCCACTGGGCCACGCGCTCGGGCGTCACCATCTCCATCGAGGACGTCGTCACGCCGGAGACCAAGCAGGAGATCCTCACCAAGTACGAGGGTCAGGCGGCGAAGGTCCAGCAGCAGTTCGACCGCGGTCTCATCACCGAGGACGAGCGTCGTCAGGAGCTCATCGAGATCTGGACCCAGGCCACGGCCGAGGTGTCCGGTGAGATGGAGAAGAAGTTCACCGCGAACGCCGACAACCCGATCTGGATGATGGTCCACTCGGGTGCGCGAGGCAACATGATGCAGGTCCGTCAGATCGCGGCCATGCGTGGTCTCGTGGCGAACCCGAAGGGCGAGATCATCCCCCGCCCGATCAAGGCGAACTTCCGTGAGGGCCTCAGCGTCGTCGAGTACTTCATCGCGACGCACGGTGCCCGCAAGGGTCTGGCCGACACCGCCCTGCGCACCGCCGACTCCGGCTACCTGACGCGTCGACTCGTCGACGTCAGCCAGGACGTCATCATCCGCGAGGAGGACTGCGGCACCGAGCGTGGTCTGCCGAAGGTCATCGCGACCCGCCTGGACGACGGCACGTTCGTGCCGGCGGAGAACGTCGAGACCTCGGCGTACTCGCGCAGCGCGGCCACCGACATCACCCACCCGGAGACGGGCGAGGTGCTGGTGGAGGCCGGCGGCGACCTCGGCGACGTCGAGATCGGCCAGCTCGTGACCGCCGGCGTGGAGACCATCCGCGTCCGCACGGTCCTGACCTGCGAGGCGGCGGCCGGTACGTGCGCCAAGTGCTACGGCCGCTCGCTGGCCACCGGCAAGCTCGTCGACATCGGCGAGGCGGTCGGCACCATCGCCGCCCAGTCGATCGGTGAGCCCGGCACCCAGCTGACGATGCGTACCTTCCACACCGGTGGTGTGGCCGGTGACGACATCACGCACGGTCTGCCGCGTGTGGTCGAGCTCTTCGAGGCCCGTCAGCCCAAGGGTCGTGCGCCGATCACCGAGTCCGCCGGTCGCGTCGCGATCGACGACACGGACAAGACGCGCAAGCTCGTCGTCACCCCCGACGACGGCTCGGAGGTGCAGGAGTACCCCGTCAGCAAGCGTTCGCGCCTGCTCGTCGAGGACGGCTCGCACGTCGAGGTCGGCCAGCAGCTCACCCACGGCACGCCGGACCCGCAGGAGGTCCTGCGCATCCTCGGTGTCCGTCGGGCGCAGGAGCACCTCGTGGACGAGGTCCAGGAGGTCTACCGCAGCCAGGGCGTGGCGATCCACGACAAGCACATCGAGATCATCGTGCGGCAGATGCTGCGTCGGGTCACGGTCATCGAGCAGGGTGACTCCCACCTGATCCCCGGTGACCTCGCGGACCGGGCGACGTTCGAGTCGGAGAACCGACGCGTCGTCGCCGAGGGCGGCACCCCCGCCTCGGGCCGTCCGGTGCTCATGGGCATCACGAAGGCCTCGCTGGCCGTCGAGTCGTGGCTGTCGGCCGCCTCCTTCCAGGAGACGACCCGCGTCCTCACGGACGCCGCCATCCACGGCAAGTCGGACTCGCTGCGCGGTCTGAAGGAGAACATCATCATCGGCAAGCTCATCCCGGCAGGTACCGGTCTCGACCGGTACCGCAACATCCGGGTCGAGCCCACCGAGGAGGCCCGCCAGGCCGCCTACGCCGTCACGGGCTACGAGTCCTACGACTACGGCTTCGGCTCGCCCGACGGCCCCGCCGTCCAGCTGGAGGACTACGACTTCACGTCGTACGAGCCCTGACGGACTGAACGCACGACGGCCCCGGACCTGCTGGTCCGGGGCCGTCGTCGTGTGGGGGTGCGGTCGTCGTGACGTCGCTGGTGCGCTGCCGTAGGGGATCTGGGGTTGCTGGTGCGCTGCCGCGGCTGGCGCTGGGGGTGGTCTCCGCAAGGGCCTCGACCGGGCGGCCGGGTGGCGCCGTGGCTCGGGTTCTCGGGCTGTGGCCTTCGGTGGACACAAGAACCTGCGTTCGTGCGCTGGGACGTCAAGGATGCTGCGATTGCTACGGGATCCCGTCGTGAACGCAGAAGCGTTCGGCCTCGCACGCGCGAAGGAAGAAGCGTGGGTGTGCTTGGGGGTGGGGTGGGCAGCGCTTCTCCCTTCGCGTGGCACGGTCCGCGAGAAGGAAGCATCGTTGCCACGCTCAGCCCCGTCGGCGGTGGAACATCAACCGCACGAGCGCTCCTGCGGTTGGAGATCCACCGATGGAGCGCGCGAACGCAGCATTGTGCGTCCCGGCAGAAGGCCTCAGGCGGTGGGCGCGGGGGCCTTCGACGACTTCGGCTTGGTCTCGGGGTCGGGGCGGAACAGCCAGCGGAGGCGGGGCTCGAAGACCGGGCGGAAGACGGTAGCGACCAGCTGCGTCATGAGCAGGTTCGCGACCACCGTGGCGACGACCATGGTCAGCACCACCGCGGGTGCGCCGTACTTCTCGAGGGAGTCGAACACGCCGAACTGGTAGCGCAGCAGCAGGATCACGTAGCCGTGCAGCAGGTAGCAGTAGAACGTGCGCCCGCCGAGACGCGTCGTCCACGACCGACGGCGGGGGACGAGCGAGAGCGCGGCGAACGTCAGCACCAGGCCGATGACGAGCAGCTCCGCGCGCTGCGTGATGCCCTCCAGGGGCGAGGCGCCGAGCGGGTCCTCGTCGTAGCGCTGCTTCCACAGCAGCCAGTCGAGCGTCCAGTTCGCCGAGTAGAGGTAGCAGATGACGAAGCTGCCGGCGAGCAGCAGCGCCGACCCGACCCGGATGCGGGGGTCCGCGAGCCGCTCGAAGCGCTCACGGCTCATGTGCAGACCGATCACGTAGAACGGCAGGAAGCCGAGGATCTTCGGCAGCGCCAGCACGTTCGGCACCTCGATGAGCCCGACCAGCAACGAGATCGCGATTGACGTCGTGATCGGGTAGCGCAGCGCACGCCAGATCGGGGTGGTCAGCCGCCACACGAACAGCGCCGCCATGAACCAGCCCAGCCACTGCGGCGACAGGAACTTGTACGGCTCCGGCTCGCCCGTGTAGTGGCGGGTGATCATCTGCATCGAGATCTCGATGATCAGGTACGGGACCACCAGGGTGCTGACGATGCGGCGCACCTGCCGCGCGTCGCCCATGTAGCGCCGAGCCGTGTAGCCGGAGATCAGGATGAAGAACGGCATGTGGAACGCGTAGATCCACACGTACACGCCGCGCGCGGAGTCCATCGCCACGAACTGCGTGAGGGAGTGCCCGATCACGACGAGCAGCATCACCCAGTACCGTGCGTTGTCGAGATAGGCCACGCGCTCCTTCGGGGCGGCGGTCGTCACGGGCAACGGGTCGAGGGCACTCATCGTCCACCGACTCTAGTGGAGCGCACCGAAGGGAGCCCGATGAACGAGCACCGCGAGACGCGCCGCACGCAGCGGCTCGGCGCGTACGGCGTCGTCGTCGCCGACGACGAGACCGGCACGCCCCGGCTGCTGCTCACCCGCATCTCCCCGACCGGCTACCCGGCGGGCTGGTGGGCGTTGCCGGGCGGCGGTGTCGACCACGGCGAGTCCCCGCACGACGCCGTCGTCCGCGAGGTGTACGAGGAGACCGGGCTGACGGTGCTGGAGAAGCGCCTCGTCGACGTCCACCACGTGCACACCGTGGCGCCGGGCCGCGACGACCGCTTCGAGGACTACCACGGCGTCCACCTGCTCTACGCCGTCCGCGTCGCGGGCGTGGAGCCCGGAGCGCCGCTGCCCACCCCGCACGTCGTCGAGGTCGACGGCACCACCGACGTGGCCACCTGGCTGCCGCTCGACCAGGTCGACGACGGCGTCCGGCAGCTCCTGCCGGCCGCGCAGCACGCGCTCGCGCACCTCACCGACTACCGCTGAGCCCGTCCTGCGGGAGAGCCGCCCGGTGCGACGCGCAGGGTCAGGAGCGTGGTGGCGTGTAGAACAGCATCGCGTAGCTGCCCCGCGCCGAGAGCACGAAGGTCGCGCGGGCCACGCCGCCGTCCTTGCCGCGGGCGGTGTAGGTCGTGCTGATCTCGTTGAGGTCCTCGACGACGTCCTTCGTCGGCGTGCCGATGCTCGAGGCGAAGTCCTCCGCGATCGCGTCGGCCTCGCGGACGCGGTCGGCGACGACCGCCGCGAACCGGGGCCGCTCACCACTGAGCAGCAGGGTGCCGGTGGCCGGCACGCGCCACTTCCCGTCGAGCAGGGGCGAGTCGCGCGGCGCGGACACGTCCATGCTCGGCCAGATCAGCCCCGACGTGTCCTTGCCCTCGACGTCGCGCGGCACCTGCGCCGTCGACGCCCGCGGCTCGAGCTGGCCGCTGCGCGGGTCGCCCACGTACTGCGCCCGCACCGTCATGACCGGCCGCTTCTGCGCCGCCGGGTAGCCCGTGCGGGTCGTGACGTCGCCGGGGTCGGCGGTGATCGTGATGCGGATGTCGCGCTGGTCGGCGGTCTTGCCCTCGGCGTCGACGGTGCAGCCCGTGATCCGACGGTCCTGCGACTGGCAGTACGTCGAGAGGTCGTCCTCGTCGAGCTTGGCGTCGGGGATGACGGCATTCACCTGGGCGATCAGACGGCGCAGCACCTGCGTGGGTGAGCCGTCGACGCGCAGCAGCGAGATCGTGACGTCGGGGCGAGGGGCGTCGTCGATGAGCGAGAAGGTGTCGTCGCTGGGGCGGGTGGCGGGCGTGGTGGTCTCGGTCGGGGTCGGCTCGACGCCCTCGGGCAGCTCGCCGTCCTCCTCCCCCGACTGCTGCGCCGCCTTCGCAGCGTCGAGCTCGGGCTGGAAGGCCTCGATCAGCGCAGCGCTGCGGTAGCGCACCAGCGGCCCCAGCTGCGTGGCGCCCGACGGGACCTCGAGCCCGTAGATGATGGGGCTCTGCGGCCCCGACTCGTGCTCGGTCACGTCGGCGTCCGACGCCCCCGCCGCCGAGGAGGAGGCGCCGGCGCTGGGCCGCGGATCGGCCTGGGTGCGCGTCTCGCAGGCACCCAGCGCGAGCACGCCGACGAGCAGGAGCGGGGTCGCGATCCGTCTCATGGGTCTCCTCGGGGAGGTCGTGCGGTCCCCGGGCCGGGGTGGTCGGTCGACCGGGCCGAGCGGACCGATCGGCCCCATCCTGCCGCAGCCGGACAAGGTCGTGCGGCACCGGGCGCGGTAGGTTGCGAGCACCGGACGGTCCGACGGGGCGAGGAGGCGCGGCGATGGCAGGACGGACGACGGCTGCCGAGCGCGTCTTCGCCCGACTGCGCGAGGACATCCTCACCGGTCGTCTCGAACCGGGTTCCCAGCACTCGATCTACCGGCTGGCCGAGGAGCTCGGCACGTCGCGCACGCCCGTCCGCGAGGCGGTGCTGCGCCTCGCCGACGCCGGTCTGGTGGCCGTCGAGCGCAACCGCGGGGTGCGCGTCCGGGGCGTGACCGTGCAGGACGTGCTCGAGGTCTTCGAGCTGCGCCTGCTGCTCGAGGTGCCCGCCGCCGCGTACGCCGCGCTGCACGCCGACGCAGCACAGCGCGACGAGCTGCGCGCCCTGCTGCGGGCCATGGCGGCCGACGCGGCCGCCGACGACGAGCGAGCCTTCGAGGAGCACGACCGGGCGCTCCACGCGGTGCTGCACGCGGCGAGCGGCAACGGTCGGCTGGGCGAGGAGGTGCTCGCACTGCGCGCGTCGATCCAGGCGCGTGGCGCGGTGACCCTGCACCGCTCCCGCGGGGCCCACGAGATCCTCGAGGAGCACGAGCCGATCGTGCAGGCCGTCCTCGACCAGGACGCCGGCCGGGCCGCTGCGCTCATGCGCGAGCACCTCCAGCACACCGCGGAGCTGCTGGCGCGCCAGCTCGACCCCGCCGTCGACGTCGACGTCTGGCGCTCCCGAGCGCAGGCGCTCACTGCCAGTAGCATGCTACTGT
>NZ_LUNF01000116.1:0-2136 GCF_001626145.1 Aeromicrobium sp. REDSEA-S32_B7 | reverse complement strand
GCCAGTAGCATGCTACTGTCGTCGTCCTCGACACGTCTGGAACCGAGCTGACAGGAGCGGCATGTCCGGCTTCGCCCCCCACCACCCCGAGACCGTCTTCACCTACGGCGCCCCGCGCCTGAAGCTCGGCGTCGGCGCCCGGCACGAGCTCGGGCACGACCTCGCCGAGCTCGGCGCCCGCCGCGTCCTGCTCGTCACCGACGCCGGCGTCGCCGCGACCGGTCGACCGGCCGAGATCGCCGACCGCCTGGCCGCCGACGGCCTCGACGTCGTCGTCTTCGACGGCGCCCGGGTCGAGCCGACCGACGGCAGTCTCGAGGACGCGGTCGCCTTCGCCCGCGACGCCAGCCCCGTCGACGCCGTCCTGGCGGTCGGCGGCGGCAGCAGCATCGACACCGCCAAGGCCGTCGCGCTCCTGCTCACGAACGACGGCGAGCTGATGGACTACGTCAACGCGCCGGTCGGGAAGGGCCGTGCCCCGAGCCAGCCGCTCCTGCCACTCGTGGCCGTGCCCACGACCACGGGGACCGGCAGCGAGAGCACCACCATCTGCGTGCTCGACGTCGTCGACCAGCACGTGAAGACCGGCATCTCGCACCCGCGGCTGCGCCCGGTCCTGGCTGTCGTCGACCCCGAGCTGACGCTCACCCAGCCTGCGTCGGTGACGGCCGCGTCGGGCTTGGACATCCTGTGCCACGCGCTCGAGAGCTACACGGCACGCCCCTACACGTCGTACGAGGCGAAGCAGGCCGGTGAGCGCGTGCCCTACTGCGGGTCGAACCCGATCTCCGACGTCTGGTCCGAGCGCGCGCTGGCGCTCATGGCAGGGTCCTTCCGCCGCGCGGTCAGCCACGGCGACGACCTCGACGCGCGCACCGAGGTGGCCACGGCCGCCACCTTCGCCGGACTGGGCTTCGGCAACGCGGGCGTGCACATCCCGCACGCCAACGCCTATCCGATCGCCGGCCAGGTGCGGGAGTTCCGGCCCGAGGGGTACCCGGGCGACGACGGCGCCTCCGGGCACGCGGGGCTCGTGCCGCACGGCATGGCCGTCTCGCTCACCGCGCCCGCCGCCTTCCGGTTCACCTTCGAGGCCGCGCCCGAGCGTCACGTGCGCGCCGCGCGTCTGCTCGACCCCGACGCGAGCATGCCCGCGGACCCCGCCGACCTGCTCCCGCAGGTGCTCACCGCGATCATGCGCGACGTCGGCATCCCCGCCGGGCTCTCCGCCGTCGGCTTCGACAGCAACGACCTCGACCCGCTCGTCGACGGAGCCATGAAGCAGCAGCGACTCCTGGCCACCGCCCCCCGCGACGTCACCGAGGACGACGTCGCCGGCATCCTCGACGCCTCGCTCGAGCTCTGGTGAGCGTCGACACCGTCGGCCCCGACGTGGCCGCATCCCCGGCCGACGTCGTCGCCGAGCTCCGCCGCCGCGAGGTCGTCGACGTCGACGACTCCAGCACCACCCGCGCGCTCTACAGCACCGACGCGTCGCTGTACCGCGTCGTGCCGCAGGTCGTGGTCCGGCCACGGTCTGTCGAGGAGGTGCTCGCCGTCCTCGACGCGTCGCGCGCCACCGGGGTGCCCGTCACCTCACGCGGCGCAGGTACCTCCATCGCCGGCAACGCGGTCGGCACCGGGATCGTCGTCGACTTCGCGAAGCACCTGAACCGGGTCCACGAGGTCGACGTCGAGCGGCGGGTGGCGCGGGTCGACCCGGGCATCGTGCACGCCGCGCTGCAGAAGGTCGCCGCGCCGCAGGGACTGCGCTTCGGCCCCGACCCGTCGACGCACACGCGCTGCACGGTCGGCGGCATGATCGGCAACAACGCCTGCGGGAACCGCGCCCTCGGGTACGGCCGCAGCTCCGACAACGTCGCGGCCCTCGACGTCGTCACCGGCACGGGCGAGCGGCTGACGATCGGACGCGACGTCGCCACGACGTCGCCGACGTCGAGTACCCGATCTGGCTGCTCGAGAACTGGTTCGCGCTCGGCACGGAGTTCATGTTCCTCAGCTTCGCGATCCTCGTCGTCATGGGCATCGCCGGCTGGCTCGGGCATCGCTGGTGGCTGCTGGGTGCGCCCTTCTTCGTCGGGCTCGTGGTCCTCTTCGCGTTGGTCTTCCCGTACC
>NZ_LUNF01000115.1:0-14497 GCF_001626145.1 Aeromicrobium sp. REDSEA-S32_B7 | reverse complement strand
ACTCGACGGTGTCGCTCGGGCGAGCCTCGTGCCCGGGGTGCAAGCCGAGCTGCCGGGCGCGGGCGTCGTGCCGGTGCTGACCCCCAGCAGCGGGGTGCGCGAGCTGACCCGCGACCCGTCCACCGTCGAGCCGCCCCGCCTGACGGTCCTCATCCCCGGCACCGTCGCGACGACGATGGCCGACGGGATCCCCGAGCGGCTGCGGCTCACGCGCGACGGACGCAGCGTCGAGGTGGCCACGCGGGTCGTCGGGAGCGAGTGGGGCTCGGCCGTGGTGGCCGGACCGGGGGTCGTCGAGGCCCTCGGGGGTGACGCGACGCCGCAGGCCCTGTGGGTCCGCGCCGACGACGGAGCCGACACGGTGCGCCTCACGGGCGAGGTCGGTGCGGTGGCGCGGGAGCTCGACCTGGGCGTCTCGAGCACGCTGGACAGCCGCGCGTCGATCGAGAAGCAGCTCGACGTGCTCACCTGGGCGGTCCTCGGCCTCCTGGGGATCTCGGTGGCGATCGCGCTCGTCGGCATCGCGAACACCGTCGGGCTCTCGGTGCTCGAGCGGGGTCGGGAGCACGCGCTGCTGCGGGCGCTCGGCCTGACCCGTCGGGAGCTGCGTCGCATGCTCGCGGCCGAGGGACTGCTGCTCGCGCTGGTGGCCGCGGTGCTGGGCACCGTCGTCGGCGTCGCGTTCGGGTGGGTCGGCACCGTCTCGGTCGTGACGGCCGCGGTGCAGGACGTCCCGCTGGTGACGCCGTGGGGCGAGCTGGTTGCGGTGGTCGGCATCGCCGCCCTGGCCGGGCTGCTGGCCTGCGTCATCCCCGCCCGCCGGGCCGCGAAGGTCGCTCCTGCCGAGGGTCTCGTCCTCGACTGAGCCCTCGCACCCCGCTGAATGTGACGTTTCGGGCCCTGTTTCGGGGTTTTCGGGCCCCAAACGTCACAGTCAGCGGGGAGGGGGAGGGTCAGGGGCTGGTCAGCCGGCCCACCAGCCGCGGGAGGACCAGCCACCGTCGTCGCCGGGGCCGCTGCTGCCACCGCGGCGGGTGCCGAGGTAGGACTCGACGACGGCGACGCCGAGGTCGTCGAGCTCCGGCGCGACCACCGAGCCGTCGACCTGACGGGCCATCTGGTCGATGAAGCGGGCGAGCCCCGGGTCGTCGCCCAGGCGGAAGAACGTGGTGCGGGCGCCGAGCCGCATCGACGCCTCCAGCTCGCGCACCGACAGCGCGATGGTGACCGGGTGGGGCGGGTAGCTGAAGTACACCTCGCCCGAGGACTCCAGGTGCGACGTCGGCTCGCCGTCGGTGACGATGAGCAGCACCGGCTGGGCGTTGGGGTGCTTGCGGAAGTGCCGGTTGGCGAGCAGCAGCGCATGGTGCAGGTTGGTGCCCTTGGCGTACTGCGCGTCGAGCGCGGTGAGCTGCTCGATCTCCATCGTCTCGGCGTGCCGGCCGAAGGCGATCAGCTCGAGCGCGTCGCCGCGGAAGCGGGTGCTGACGAGCGTGTGCAGCGCGAGGGCGGTGCGCTTCATCGGCACCCAGCGGCCGTCCATCGCCATGGAGAACGACGTGTCGACGAGCAGCGCCACGCACGCCTGGGTGCGCTCCTCCGTCTCCTGCACCTCGACGTCGCCGATCTGCAGCCGCACGCCGTCGCGGGCCATCGACGCGGGCGACCCGCCCTCGCCGACCGTGCGGACGACGGCGTTGGTGACGGTGCGGGTGACGTCCCAGGGCTCCGTGTCGCCGAACTCCCAGGCGCGGGTGCCGCCGGACCGCTCCCCCGCGGCGCCCGACGCGCGCGTGTCGCGCTGGCCGCGACGGCCGGAGATGGCGCTCGCGACGTCGCGCAGCAGCGCCTTGCCCAGCTGTCGCATCGCCTTGGGCGTCAGGCGCAGCCGCCCGTCGGTACCGCGCTCCATGACACCGGACTCACGCAACGCCTGCTCCAGCTCCTTGAGGGTGCGCAGGTCGACGCCCGCGTCGTCGCCGAGCTGGCGCGACAAGGCCTCGAGGTCGACGTCGTCGAGGGTGGACCCCCGGTGCGACTGGGCGAGCTGCTCGGCGAGCGCGTCGAGGTCGGCGAGGTCCTGGAACACGCCGGTGCCATCGCCGAGCCCGAGGCCTTGGTCGCCGTCCATCGGCGTCGAGCCGCCCCAGTCCTCGCCGGGTCGCAGCGCCTGCAGGTTGCCGTCGAGCCGGTCGAGCGCCTCGGTGAGCTGCGGCGACCCGAACGCCTGGCTCGACAGCTGCATCAGCTCGCGCCGCTGCTCGGGCGTCATCGAGTTCATCATCCGCTGCGCCGCGGCCGACCGCTGCGCCAGGGCGTCGAGCAGCTCGTCGAGGTTCTGCGGACGTTCGGGGAAGTGCTGGCCGTGCTTGCCCATGAAGTCGTCGAAGTCGGCCTGCGTGTCGACGCCCTGCTGGCGCTTCTCGAGCAGCCCGTTGAGGTCGTCGAGCATCTCGTGGACGGCGGCGCGGTCGGCGTCGGTGGCGTTCTCGAGCGCGTCCTTCATGCCCGCGAACCGCTGGTCGAGCATCTCGCGACCGAGCAGGTCCTTGATGCGCTCGAAGTCCTCGCGTGCCTGCGAGCTCTGCCACTCATAGCCGTTCAGGTCGCGCACGGCGGCGGCGGGCGACGGGGACACGTTGTCGAGGGTCAGCTCGGCGAGGGCGCGGTCGCCGTCGTCGAGGTCGACGTCGCGGGCGAGCTGCTTGCGCTCCTCGAGGAGCGCGCGGTCGAGCAGCTCGCGCACCTCGCGCAGCGTGCCGTCGAGGGCGTGCTGACCGACCAGCTCGCGACGTCTCTCGGCGACCCGCCGGGCGAGGTCGTCGAGGCCGCGCTGGTCGGCACCGCCGCGCCGCAGGAACTCCTGGAGCGCGTGGTCGGGCGAGTAGCCGGCCATGACGTCCTCGCCGATGGCGTCGAGCGCCTCGCGGACGTCGACGGGCGGGGCCAGCGGGTCCGGCCCGTCGACGTACGCGCCGTACCGGGAGGCACGGCTCAGGCGACGGTTCTGGCGACTCACGAGCTCACCCGTAGACCGTCTCGCCGCCGGCCGAGTCCTTGCTGATCCGCCGGGCGAGGAACAGGCCCTCGAGAGCCAGCTCGATGGCACTGGCCCGCTCGCCGTCGTTGCCCCCGTTCTCGACGCCGACGCCGACGCGGTCGCAGACCTGGTCGTAGACGTCGGACTCGCCGAGCTGGGGGAGGCCGGCGAGGAAGTCGCGGGCGCTCACCTGCTCGCCGGTGGCCACGAGCGAGCCGCCCTCGAGCGCCTCCACGAGCACCCCGAAGTCGATGCCGGTGAACAGCCCGCGCACCGTCTCGGCGGTGGCCGTGCGCAGGAGGTGGTCGAGGACGAGGTCCTCGCGGCCCTCCTCGCCGGACTCGAACTCGATCTTGCCGCCGAGCACGTCGACGGCGGTCTCGAGGTCGACGGGTCGAGCGACGGCGTCGGGCTCGCCCTGGCGGGTGGCCCGGTGCAGGGCCGCGGCGGCGATGGTCTCGGCACCGGCGATCGCGAAGCGGGCGCTGACGCCGCTGCGCTGGTCGACCGCCGACGACTCGCGCAGCGCGCGCGTGAAGCGGGCGAGGACCTCGATCAGCTGGTCGGGCACGGTCGCGACGAGGTCGGCCTCCTGGCGGATGACGGCGATCTCGTCGACGAGCTGCGTCGGGTAGTGGGTGCGGATCTCGGCGCCGAACCGGTCCTTCAGCGGGGTGATGATGCGTCCGCGGTTGGTGTAGTCCTCGGGGTTGGCGCTGGCGACGACGAGCACGTCGAGCGGCAGCCGCAGCACGTACCCGCGGATCTGGATGTCGCGCTCCTCCATGACGTTGAGCATCGCGACCTGGATCCGCTCGGCGAGGTCGGGCAGCTCGTTGATGGCGACGATGCCGCCGTGGCTGCGCGGGATGAGCCCGAAGTGGATGGTCTCGGGGTCGCCGAGGCTGCGTCCTTCGGCGACCTTCATCGGGTCGACGTCGCCGATGAGGTCGGCGACGCTCGTGTCGGGCGTGGCCAGCTTCTCGGCGTACCGCTCGTCGCGGTGGCGCCACCGGACCGGCAGGTCGTCGCCGAGCTCCTCGGCACGACGGATGCTGGCCACGGTGATCGGCGCGTACGGGTGCTCGCCGAGCTCGGAGCCGTCGATGACCGGGGTCCACTCGTCGAGCAGCCCGACCATGGTGCGCAGGAGGCGGGTCTTGCCCTGGCCGCGCTCGCCGAGGAGCACGACGTCGTGGCCGGCGATGAGCGCCCGCTCGAGCTGCGGGACCACGGTGTCCTCGAAGCCGTGCAGCCCGGGCCACGGGTCGCGGCCCTCGGCGAGCGCGGCGAGCAGGTTGTCGCGGATCTCCGTGCGCAGCGGCTTGTGCGCGTGTCCGCTGGCGCGCAGGGCGCCGACGGTGTCGATGGTCGGGCGTGGCGTGGTGGCAGCCATGGTGTCCTCAGGCATCGATGCTCGACAGGTCTCCGTAGCGGTCGCCGCGGACGGCGTCGCGGGGCACGGCCGTCTCGAGGTCCTCGACGACGTCGGACGTCAGCTCGACCTCCAGGGCGCCGTGGTTCTCCTCGAGGTAGGCCACCCGCTTGGTGCCGGGGATGGGCGCGACGCCGACGCCGTCGCGGCCTGAGCGGCTGAGCACCCAGGCGAGCGCGAGCTGGCCGGGCGTGCAGCCGAGCCGCTCAGCGATCTCGCGCACCTTGGCGACGAGCTGCAGGTTCGACTGCAGCGCCTCGCCCTGGAAGCGCGGGAAGTACGCGGTGGTCCGGGAGTCGGACTCCTCGAGATCGGTCTCGGCGGTGATCGCGCCGGTCAGCAGCCCACGCCCGAGCGGCGAGTAGGGCACGAGACCGATGCCGAGCTCGCTGAGGACGCCCCAGATCTCGTCCTCGAGGTGACGCGTGAACAGGGAGTACTCGGTCTGCAGCGCGGTGATCGGGTGCACCGCGTGCGCGCGGCGGATGGTCTCGGCCGAGGCCTCCGAGAGGCCGAGGTGACGCACCTTGCCGGCCTGCACGAGCTCGGCCATCGCGCCGACGGTCTCCTCGATGGGGACGGTCTTGTCGACGCGGTGCTGGTAGTAGAGGTCGATGTGGTCGACGCCGAGACGCTGCAGCGACGCGTCGCACGCGGACCGCACGTACTCGGGCTTGCCGTTGACCCCGAGGCGGGTGCCGTCGGGCAGCCGCTCGTTGCCGAACTTGGTGGCCAGCTGCACGGCGTCGCGACCCTGGCTGCTGGAGGCGATGGCCGAGCCGACCAGCTGCTCGTTGGTGAAGGGGCCGTACATGTCGGCCGTGTCGAGGAAGGTGACGCCGAGGTCGAGCGCGCGGTGGATGGTGCGCGTTGCCTCGGACTCGTCGCGGGTGCCGTAGAACTCGCTCATGCCCATGCAGCCGAGCCCCAGCGGCGAGACGTCGAGCGGCGCGGTGGTGCCGAGCGTGGTGTGCGTCGTGGTCATGAGTCCAGTCAACTCCTGCCCGGCAAGGTTGCACCTCGGGACGACCAGCCGGTGGACGGCGGGCCCGGGCCACGGGGCTGGTCGGCGGGGCTGGGGCGTCAGGCCCGCGACGACCGCATGCCCTCGCGCTGCTGCAGGGCTGGGTCGGCGCGTAGCGCGGCGTACTCCGCCGACTCCACGGGCACGAGCGCGACCCGGCCCTGGGCGTCGTGGTGCACGCCCCAGCCGTACCGCTTGACGAGGGGCGAGGCGCGCAGGCAGGGCTGGCCCTTGGCGAAGAAGGTCTCGCGGTCGATGCCGCGTCGCTCGCCTTGCGAGAGGTAGACGACGTCGTCGGACGTGTACCGGTAGGGCGCGTCGGCCAGGAGGTCGTACTGCAGCCGCGCGACGCTCGGCGTGGCTCGTTCGGGCGGCACCTGCGCCGACGTCGCGGGACAGTCGGGCGCCACCGAGGTGAAGGTGTCGTGGTTGTTCGTGGTCTGCACGGCGTCCTCCCAGGGGCTCGCTGCCCTCATCGTGCACCCGCCCACCGACGGGAATCCACCCTCAGGCGCGAGGGGCCCAGGCGGGGTCGCGTCCGATGAAGCCGACGAACCGGTCCTGCACCGACGCGTCGTCGGGGACGGGAACGGCCGGGCCGTACTGGCCGGACCCGCGCAGCATGTCCTCGATGGGCGCCATGCCGGCGAGCATGGCGGCGCAACGGTCGGGGTCGAGCTCGACGTCCTGCCCGCTGGTGCGGGCGAGGTCCCACGTGTGCATGAAGACGTCGGCCGTGTAGAACTGCGCGACCGCCTGGTCGAGCGGGTGCGTGCCGACGTGCGGGTGGGTGAAGGGTCGGTCGGCGTCGGGGGCGTCGAGGAGCGCCTGCACCGCGTCCGCGTGGTCGCGCCAGGCCTCGGCGGGGTCGGCCGGTCGCGGGTCGGCCGTGCCGAGCGCGACGCCGCCGGCGGACAGGAACGCCGGCAGCCAGGTCACCAGGTGCTCGACGACGTCGCGGGCAGTCCAGCCCTCGACCGGCGCGGGCGCGTCCCAGTCGGCCACCGCGTCGGCGACGGCGGTGAACCCGGCGGCGACGTGCCGGTGGTCGGCGGACGGTGTGCTCATGGCGGCCCACGCTAGACCGCGGACGGGGTCGTGGCCATACTGCGGCCATGAGCCCCGACGACGTCGATCCGCTGCTGGCCGGGCGCGCCGGGCTGGGCTACGCCGAGCTGGACGACTGCGCGCGCCGGCTGCGCGACCTCCTGGTCACCACGGCCGAGCGGCAGATCGGCAGGCCCCTGCTGCACGAGTTCGCCATCGACGTCGACACCGACCCGGTCCTGAGACTCAGCCCACCCGACGGGTACCGCCGACCTGCGGCCGGTGCCGTGTCGGTGCGCGTCGTGGTGCAGTCGCGCACGTCGAGCGCGGCACGGCTCGGCCTGCGGGTCACCGTGTGGCCGGCGCTCGGCGGGGCCGACGTCGTCGACCTGCTGGTGGTGCGCGAGGGCGCCGCCGCGCCCGACGGTCACCTGCTCGAGGTGCGGGTCGACGAGGTGCACCCGGCGCCGACCGAGAGCCTGCAGCGACGGGTCAGCGACGTCGTGGCACGGCAGGTCGCGCTCGTCGTGAGCGACCTCAACATCGCGATGCAGCGCAACCTCGCCAACCCCGACTGGGACGGCGGCGAGCTCGGCTGAGGGCCTCACCGAGCGCAGTCCTGGACGGACGACTAGGTTGTCCGTCATGCGCCTCCTCGACCGCGCCCCCGTGCGCGCCCTCCTCGTCGCCGCCACCGCCACCGTCGTCCTGACCGCCTGCGGCGGCACCGACTCCGACTCCGACTCCTCGGGCTCCTCGTCCTCCTCCGCCAGCTCCTCGACCGACGGGGGCGACTCCTCCGCCCCTGCCCCCACGGCCAAGCCCGCGGACGGCGACCGCGTCGAGGCCGACGGCTTCAGCTACGCGGTGCCCGAGGGCTGGAAGGAGAACAAGAACGGGGCAGGTGCCGCCCTGAGCCTCGCGATCGACGTGACCGACAAGGACGGCTTCGCCGACAACGTCAACGTCGTCTCCGACCCGACGATCGTCAACGTCAAGGGCAAGCAGCTCGAGGACGCGCTCGTCAAGGTGCTGAAGAACGCGAACGCCCAGGAGATCGAGGTGCGCGACCCGCTCACGATCGACGGCCAGGAGGCCGTGCACACCACCGCGCTGTTCAACCTCAACGGCAACGAGTACCGCGTCGAGCAGTACACGCTCGCCGTCGACGGCAAGGGCTACGTGATCACGTTCTCCCACAACAAGGACCTGTCGGAGGCCGACCGCGACGCCGTCGACCAGTCGATCCTCGCCAGCTGGTCCTGGGCCTGACGCTCAGCGACCGCAGACGGCCGACCCGGCCGTGCACGCAGGGCAGCGCACCATCTGCCGCACGCACGCCGGGTCCGCGCAGTCGACGACGTCGCGACTCGGCGTGCCGCACGTGTCGCAGCGGCCCACGACCTTCGCATCGGGGCTGAACTCGACCGTCGTGCGGCCGTCGAAGACGTACATCGACCCCTCCCAGAGCCCGGTGTCGCCGTACGCCTCGCCGTAGCGGTGGATGCCGCCGTCGAGCTGGTACACGCGCTGGAACCCGCGGCTGCGCATGAGCGGGGTGAGCACCTCGCAGCGGATGCCGCCCGTGCAGTACGTGACCACGGGTCGGTCCTTCAGGTCGTCATAGGCGCCGGAGTCGAGCAGCTCGACGAACTCGCGGGTGGTCTCGACGTCGGGACGCACGGCGCCGGCGAAGCGGCCGACCTCGGACTCGATGCGGTTGCGCCCGTCGAAGAAGACGACGTCCTCCGCCTCGACCAGCGCGTGCAGCGCCTCGGGGCTGAGGTGCTCGCCGCCGCCGACCACGCCGTGCGCGTCGACGTCCAGCTCGTCGGGGGCGCCGAACGTGACGACCTCCTCGCGCACCTTGACCGAGAGTCGCGGGAACAGCGCCGTCGTGACGCCGTCGTCGAGCGCGCGCCCCGCCGACCACTTCACGTCGGCGCCGCGGAACGGCGCGTACTCGCGCAGGCCCCGGACGTAGCGCTTGAGGGCGTCGAGGTCGCCGCCCAAGGTCGCGTTGATGCCGTGGGAGGACACGATGACCCGCCCGCGCAGCCCCAGCGACCCGGCCAGGCTCAGCTGCCACACGCGGATCGCGTCGGGGTCGGGCACGGGGGTGAAGACGTAGGGCCAGCGCGGCCAGCGCCGCGGGCAGCAGGCCGACGTCGAGCCGGTGCGCGAGCGTGACGTGCGGCGTCCAGGCGTCGGGGCGCACGTGCGCGAGCACGCCGGGCTCGTCGCCGACCTCGTCGAGCACCCGCGCGTGCAGGTCGAGCAGCCCGGCGGACACCACGACGGAACGCGCCAGGACGCAACGGCCGGAGCGTCCGGGGAGGACGAGCAGGCCCCCGAGCCGCACGGTCGGGAGGTCGGCCGGCAGCGCGCCAGGGAGACGGGCGTCGGCGTCGGCACCGATCCGTTCGGCGACGGCGAGCGTGACGTGCGGAGCGTTCGAGGCGCCCGTGTGCCGGGCCTGGCTGGGAAGCCCCGCCTCGAGGAGCCGCGCCCACTCCTCCCGGACGCTCGCGTCGAGCACCGGGTCGAGCAGGGCCTCCACGGACTGCAGCACGGGCCCAGCGTGGCACGCTGGAGCGGTGACCGCGCTGCACGAGCTCGACGCCCACGCGATGGCCGACGCGATGGCGGCCGGTGAGACCACCTCGGTCGAGCTGGTCGAGCACCACCTCGCCCGCGTGGAGCAGCACGACGCGACGCTCGGCGCGTTCGTGACGGTCACCGCGGACGCCGCGCTGGAGGCCGCGCAGGCCGCCGACGCGCGCCGACGCTCGACGTCGGCCCGCGACCTGCCGCCGTTCCTCGGTGTGCCCACGGCGTTCAAGGACCTCACCCCGACGGCCGGCGTGCGCACCACGCTCGGGTCGCGGCTCATGGCCGACCACGTGCCCGACGTCGACGCGCACGTCGTGACGCTCGTGCAGCTGGCGGGGTTCGTGAGCCTGGGCAAGACCAACACGCCCGAGATGGGGCTGTCGTCGTACACCGACAACGACCTCGTGGGCCCCGCGCGCACGCCCTGGGACCCGACGCGGACGGCGGGCGGGTCGTCCGGTGGCGCCGCTGCGGCCGTGGCCGCGGGGCTCGTGCCCCTCGCGCAGGGCAGCGACGGCGGCGGATCGATCCGCATCCCGTCGAGCTGCTGTGGCGTCTTCGGGTTCAAGCCGAGCCGCGGACGGGTGAGCGCCGGGCCGACGGGGTCGGACTGGAGCGGCCTGTCCGGGGACGGCCCGATCGCGCGGACCGTGCGCGACGCGGCCGCCCTGCTCGACGCGATGGCGCACCCCATGCCCGGCGACCTGCGTCCGCTGCCGGAGCCCGCCGAGCTGTTCGCCGCCTGGACCGCGCGCCGCCCGGAGCGCCTGCGGATCGCGCGTTGGGTCGACCCGTACCTGCCCGGCGTGACGGCGTCGGCGTCGTCCGTGCAGGCGTGGGAGCACGCGACCGACGTGCTGCGCTCCCTGGGTCACGAGGTCGTGGACGTGCAGAACCCGTTCCCACCCGCGTTGGAGCCGCAGTTCAACGTCGTCTGGTCCAGCGGCATGGCGGCGGCCCCGATCCCCGACGCCGCCCTCGACCTGCTGCGTCCGACGACCCGCTACTGGCTGGAGCGGGGGCGCACGTACAGCGCAGCCGAGCTCGCGCGGGCGATCCAGTTCCTCGAGGCGACCACCCGCGACGTCGTGACGTCCATGGCCGGGTTCGACGCCTGGCTCACCCCGACCCTCGCGCTGCCGCCGCAGCCGGTCGCGTGGTTCACGGAGTCCGGCGACCCCGCCGAGGACCACCGCCGCGAGCTCGACTTCACGCCCTACACCGCCGTCTACAACATGGCGGGCGTCCCCGCCGCGAGCCTGCCGCTGTCCGTGGTCGACGGGCTGCCCGTCGGCGTCATGCTCGCCGGCCGTCCCGGCGAGGACGGTCCGCTGCTCTCCCTGTGCGCCCAGGTCGAGCAGGCGGACCCGTGGCACGACCGGCTCCCCCCACGGCGGTAGGTGGCCTGCGGAACACGGGTGGGCGGTAGGTCTCGCGCGTCATCGACCATCGATGACGCGCGCCAGCGCCCGCTGGAGGAGGTTCCGCGCGTCACCTACCGCCCAGGGGCTAGCGGACGACGCCCGTCCGGGCCGACGTGCGGGTGAGGGTCGTGTAGCCGCTCTTGCGGCCCGTCACCTGCACCGTGACCCGCTTGCCGCGCAGGCTGCGTGGCACGACGAACGTCGACGCGGTGGCGCCCTTGACGGCGGTGCCGTTGGCGAGCCAGCGGTAGGAGAACGTCGTCCCCGAGGTCCACGTGCCGCGCACGACCGACAGACGACGACCGACGACCGCCGTGCCCGACACCTTGGGCGCCGACGCCGTCAGCGTGCCTGCCGCGACCGCGGCGGAGGGGCCGGAGATGGCCGACGCCGTCTCGTAGCCGTCGCGCGTGCCGGTGACCCGCACCGTGATCCGGTCGCCGACCGTCGCGGCGCCAGGCGTGAAGGTCCTGGAGGTGGCACCCGCCACGGGGGCGTCGTCGGCGAGCCACTGGTAGGTGAACGTCGTGCCCGGCGCCCACGATCCGACGTCGACACCGAGGGCCACCCCCACCTTGGCGGTGCCGGTGACCGCCGGGCGCCCGGCGATGGTGGCGCCCGCAGCCACCGCGGTCGTCGGCTCCGACGTCGCCGACGCGGTGTCGTAGCCGCTCCGCTCTCCGGTGACCGTGACCGTCATCCGCGCACCCCGCTGCGCCGGACCCGGCGTGAAGGTGTCGGTGGTGGCGTCCGCGACGGGCGATCCGTCGGCCAGCCACTGGTAGGTGAGCATCGTGCCGGAGGCCCACGTGCCGGGGTCTGCCCGCAGCGGGCGTCCGACGGTCGGGTCGCCCGAGACCGTCGGCGTCCCGGCCACCTGGGTGCCGGTGGCCACCCGGTCCGTCGGGGCCGAGGTCGCCGAGGACGTGTCGTAGCCCGGCCGCGCGCCCGTCACGGTGACCGTGACCCGCGCACCCTGCTGCACGGGGCCGGGCGTGAACGTCGCGCCCGTGGCGCCCGTGACCGGCGAGCCGTCCGCCAGCCACTGGTAGGTGAAGGTCGTGCCCGGACCCCACGAGCCGACGTCGACGCCCAGCTGCTCCCCGACCCTCGGCGTGCCCGTGACCGTGGGGGCGCCGGCCGTCGTGGCGCCCGCGGCGACCCGCTCCGTCGGCTGCGAGGTGCGCGACGTCGTGATGTAGCCGTCCTTGGTGCCGGTCACGGTGAGTGTGATCGCGTCGTCCAGCTGCGCCACGGTGGGGGTGAAGGTGCTCGTCGTCGCGGCCGGCACGTCGACACCGCCGGCGGACCACTGGTAGGTCAGCGTCGTCCCGGCCGTCCAGGAGCCTGCGCGTCCCGTGAGCGGGGAGCCGACCCGGGCCGCCCCCTCCACCGTGGGCGTCGACGCGTCGAGCACGCCTGCGGCCACCGCCGGCGTGGGGGCCGACTCCCTGGTCGCCGACCGGTAGCCGTTGCGCGAGCCGGTGACGCGCACGGTGATCGTCCGCCCCAGCTGACCCTTCGTCGGCACGAACGTCGACGCGGTCGCGCCCTGGACCGCGGTCCCGCCCGCAAACCACTGGTAGGCGAACGTCGTGCCCGTCGTCCACGAGCCGGGCTGCGCGGTGAGCGTGGCGCCCACCCGCGGGGTGCCCTCGACCACCGGCGTCGACGTCGCGAGGTCGGCGAGCACCGGCCCGTTGGTGACGGTGACGACGGCGCTCTCGGCGCCCACGGAGTCGACGCGCACCGACACGTCGCCGGCGGTGTAGGTCTGGCCCGCCTGGCGCGACCCGTGGGCCACGGTGCCGTCGGCGCGTGGACGCAGCAGGGTGCTGCCCGTCGAGCCCGTCGTGCGGGTGCTCACCGTGACGCCCCGCGGGTACTTGCGGGTGCCGCTCACCGACGCGTTCGGCTCGAGCCGGTAGTAGCTCCGGGCGTCGCGGCCGCCTCCCGACCGGTACTCGACCCAGTGGCTCGTGCCGTCGGGCGAGCGCACCTCCATGCCCCGCAAGCCGGTGCTGCTGCCGCGCGCGGCGAGGGTGCGGGTGACGGACGTACCGGACCCGACGACCTCGACCTCGCCGGTGTCGAGGAGCCCGAGCTGCGCGCGGTACTCGCTCTCGAGCGCGGGCGGGTCGAGGCTCTGGCTGGAGCCGATCGCGAGACCCATCGGGCTGTAGAGGTCCCAGTACTCGCCGCCCTGGCCGTCCAGGCTCTCGAGGTTCGCGTGGTTGAGGCCGAGGTTGTGCCCGACCTCGTGCGCGAACGTGGCCGTGAAGATCGACGCCGACTCCTTCTGCGTCGACGACCCGCCGTCGTCCATGCCGCGCCCCACCGTGCCGACGCCGACGCCGTTGCACGTGTCGTCGACGACGACCAGCAGGTGGTTGCCGGGCTGGTCGAACGTGCCGTCGGGGAACCGGCGGCCGGCCTCGCTCCAGAGCGTCCACGGGTTGGCGAAGCCGCAGCGCTGCGTCGCGTCGAGCGCGCTGTCGTACCGGACGGTCGAGGCCGTGCCGAAGCTCGTGCCGGACTCCTCGCTCCACCAGCGGGTGCCGCCGTCGACGCGCGCCTGGATGGTCGCGTCGGAGTCGACGGACGCGCCGCTGTTGCCCACCACGGCCACGTAGACCCGGTGCGGTGCCCGCGCGGCGGCTGCCTCGGCGGTGTCCACCTGCGCGGTACGCACCTGCACGGGCTCGGTCGGGGTGCCGTCGAGCGCGGCGTCGAGCACCGGGCCGTCGACGAGCTCGGCCACCACGGTCGACCCGACGACGTCGGGGGCGTCGAGGTCGAGGTCGACCGGCACGTGCGTGCCGTCGGCGAGCACGATGAGCGGCTGGCCGCCGGTGCGGTCGTGGCCGGCGTGCGGGTCGCTGCCGGTCGAGACCGGCGCTGCGGGCTCGGTCACGACCTCGCGCAGCACGCCCCGGACCCGGGTGGTGTCGGTACCGGCGAGCGTCGGGTCGGTGTAGGTGACGTCGTCCCCCGACGTCCGCACGGTCGGCTCTGCCGCCCGCGCCGACGCCGGCACCGTCACGAGGACCGCGCCCACGAGCACGCCGACGACCACCGATGCACGACGACGCATCGCCGACCTCCACTCCCTCACCGACCGCCACCGGTCGGCGCTCCCGGACCCACCGTAGGCCGAAAGTCCCGGGACCGGAGGGGTTTTCGACCGGGTGGTCGGTCCCCGCCCCCGAGGAGGGGCGCCGGAGGATCAGGCGCGCGCGGTGAGGACCACGGGGTCGCCGTCGGTGACGGCGATGGTGTGCTCGCTGTGCGCGCCGCGCGAGCCGTCGGCGCTGCGGATCGTCCAGCCGTCGGGATCCATGACGATCTCGTCGGTCGACTGCAGGAACCACGGCTCGATGGCCACGACGAGGCCGGGGTCGAGCCGGACGCCACGGCCGGGCCGCCCGTCGTTCGGCAGGTGCAGGTCGCCGTGCATGGTGCGCCCGACGCTGTGGCCGCCGAACTGGGTGTTCACGAGCAGGCCGTGCGACCGCGCGACCCCGCCGATCGCGGCGCTGATGTCGCCGAGCCGGTTGCCGGCGCGCGCCGCGTCGATCCCGGCCGCGAGCGCCTCCTCGGTGGCGGCGATGAGGGCGAGGTCCTCCTCGCGGGGCGTGCCCACCACGATGCTGACCGCGGAGTCGCCGACCCAGCCGTCGACCGAGCAGGCGAAGTCGAAGCTGACGAGGTCGCCGTCCTTCAGCCGGTAGCGGTGCGGCAGCCCGTGCAGGACGGCGTCGTTGACCGACGTGCACAGCACCTTGCCGAAGGGCCCGCGCCCGAACGAGGGTGCATAGTCGATGTAGCAGGACTCGGCGCCGCGCTCGCGGATCATGCGGTGCGCGAGCGCGTCGAGGTCGAGCAGGTCGACACCGACGTCGGCGGCGTCGACG
>NZ_LUNF01000114.1:0-10941 GCF_001626145.1 Aeromicrobium sp. REDSEA-S32_B7 | reverse complement strand
GCCCGGACCGGTGGCGAGCGGGTCGAGGTCGTCGTCGCCGACCCCGCCGACCGCGACGCCGCCGCCCGGCTCCTCGCGACCGTCGCCACGGGTGAGGTGCAGGTCGACGCGAACGGCCGGGGCCTGTCCGCGCCCGTCACCGACGGCGTCGCGCGCCTCGCCACCGTCCTGCAGGCCCTGCAGGAGCAGCAGCTCGCCGTCGTCGACGTCGGACTGCGCCGCCCGACGCTCGACGACGTCTTCCTCAGCCTGACCGGTCACGCGACCGCGTCGGACGCCGCCACCGACCAGAAGGACGAGGCCACCGCATGAACGCCACCCGGGTCGTGAGCGACGGCTGGGTCGTCGCCAAGCGCAACGTCATCAAGATCAAGCGGGTCCCCGAGATCCTCGTGTTCGTCCTGATCTCGCCGATCATGTTCGTCCTGCTGTTCGCGTTCGTCTTCGGCGGGGCGATCGACGCGGGCCAGGGCCTGAACTACCGCGAGTTCCTGATCGGCGGCATCTTCGCCCAGACCGTCGTCTTCGGGGCGACGTTCACGGGCGCCGGCCTGGCCGAGGACATGCAGAAGGGCATCATCGACCGCTTCCGGTCGTTACCGATGTCACCGTCGGCGGTGCTCGTGGGTCGCACGACGTCCGACATCATCTACAACGTCCTGTCGCTCGTCATCATGGCGCTCACCGGCCTGCTCGTCGGCTGGCGGGCGCGCGAGGGCGTCCTCGACATGCTGGGCGGGTTCCTGCTGCTCCTGCTCTTCGCGTACGCGGTCAGCTGGGTCATGGCCTACGTCGGGCTGATCGTGCCGAGCGTCGAGGTGATCAACAACGCCTCGTTCATCGTCATCATGCCGCTCACCTTCGTGTCGAACGCCTTCGTCCCGACGAAGGACTTCAACTCCTTCCTGCGCCCGTTCGTGGAGTGGAACCCGGTCTCGGCGGTCACCCAGGCGTGTCGCGAGCTGTTCGGCAACGTGCCCGCGGGCCCGGTCGACAGCACGGCGTGGAGCCTGCAGCACCCCGTGCTGTACACACTGCTGTGGGTGGCGCTGATCCTCGTGGTCTTCGTGCCGCTCTCGATCCGCCGCTACCGGGTCTCCGCCGCGCGCTGAGGACCGATCCCGACCCGTCCCCGCATGTGCTGGCGGGACGGGTCGGGACCCTCGCGTAGGCTGGCCTCCTTCCCCTCCACCGCCCCTCGGGGCCGTCCGTCCGCCATGTCTGGAGGCGCATCACCCGATGCCGAGCGACTCGTCCTTCGTGCACCTGCACAACCACACGGAGTACTCGATGCTCGACGGTCACGCACTGCTCGACGGCATGTTCGCGCGCACCGCCGAGCTCGGCATGCCGGCCATCGCGATGACCGACCACGGCAACGTGCACGGCGCCTACGACTTCTGGTCCAAGGCCCGCAAGCACGGCGTCAAGCCGATCATCGGCATCGAGGCCTACCTGACGCCCGGCACGCACCGCAGCGAGCGGCGCAAGGTCAAGTGGGGCCGTGGTCTCACGGGCGATGAGGAGGAGGGCGGCAAGGACGTCGCCGGTGGCGGCGCCTACACGCACATGACGATGCTGGCCTCCACGACGGAGGGCATGCACAACCTCTTCCGGCTGTCGTCGCGCTCGAGCCTCGAGGGCTACTACTACAAGCCCCGCGCCGACCGCGAGCTGCTCGCCGAGTACAGCTCCGGGCTGATCGCCACCACGGGGTGCCCCTCGGGCGAGGTCCAGACCCGGCTGCGGCTCGGGCAGTACGACGAGGCCGTCCAGGCGGCGTCGGACTTCCAGGACATCTTCGGCAAGGGGAACTTCTTCCTCGAGCTGATGGACCACGGCATCCCGATCGAGCGGGAGGTCCGCGACGACCTCCTGCGCCTGGGCAAGCAGCTCGGGCTGCCGCCCGTGGCCACCAACGACTGCCACTACACGCACCCCGAGGACGCCGACGCCCACGACGCGCTCATCTGCGTCGCGTCGGGCAAGTCGATCGCCGACCCCAAGCGGCTCAAGTTCGACGGCGGCGGCTACTACGTGAAGTCCGCGGCCGAGATGCGCGAGCTGTGGGAGGACCGCTACGGCATGAAGGAGGCGTGCGACAACACGCTCCTCATCGCCGAGCGCTGCGACGTCGAGTTCTCCGAGAACACCGGCGGCTACATGGCGCGCGCCGACGTGCCGGAGGGCGAGACCGAGGAGAGCTGGTTCGTCAAGGAGGTCTGGCGCGGGATCGAGTCGCGCTACCCGGGCGACGCGCTCACCCAGGAGGTGCGCGACCGCGTCGACATGGAGCTCGAGGTCATCAAGACCAAGGGCTACTGCGGCTACTACCTCGTGGTCGCCGACTTCATCAACTGGTCGAAGGACAACGGCATCCGGGTCGGGCCGGGTCGTGGCTCCGGCGCGGGCTCGATCGCCGCGTACGCGCTGCGCATCACCGACCTGTGCCCGCTCACGCACGGCCTGATCTTCGAGCGCTTCCTCAACCCCGAGCGTCCCTCGATGCCCGACTTCGACATCGACTTCGACGAGCGTCGGCGCGCCGAGGTCATCCGCTACGTCAGCGAGAAGTACGGCAACGACCGCGTCGCCTACATCGCCACCTTCGGGCGGCTGAAGTCCAAGGCCGCCATCAAGGACGCCAACCGCGTCCTCGACTACCCGTTCAGCATGGGCGAGCGGATCAGCAAGGCACTCCCGGCCGACATCATGGGCAAGGGCGTGCCGCTCAAGCAGCTGTTTGACCCGAGCCACAAGCGCTTCAACGACGGCAAGGAGTTCCGCGAGCTCCACGAGAGCGACGCCGAGGTCCGCAAGATCTACGAGACGGCGCTCGGCCTCGAGGGCCAGATCCGCAACTGGGGCGTGCACGCGGCCGGCGTCATCATGAGCAGCGAGCCGCTCGTCGACATCGTGCCCATCATGCGGCGCGAGCAGGACGGCGCGATCATCACCCAGTTCGACTACCCGATGTGCGAGTCGCTCGGGCTGGTCAAGATGGACTTCCTGGGTCTGCGCAACCTGACCGTCCTCGACGACGCCCTCCTCAACATCAGGGCCAACCGGGGCGAGGAGGTCGTCCTGGAGGACCTCACGTTCGACGACCCCGCCACGTACGACCTGCTGTCGCGCGGCGACACGCTCGGCGTGTTCCAGCTCGACGGCGGCCCCATGCGCGCCCTGCTGCGCAGCATGCGTCCGGACAAGTTCGAGGACATCTCGGCCGTCGGCGCGCTGTACCGCCCCGGCCCGATGGGTGCGGACTCCCACAACAAGTACGCCCGGCGCAAGAACGGCCGCGAGGCGATCGAGCCGATCCACCCCGAGCTGGAGGAGCCGCTCAAGGACGTCCTGGGGGAGACGTACGGCCTGATCGTCTACCAGGAGCAGGTGATGGAGATCGCCCAGGTCCTGGCCGGGTTCAGCCTCGGACAGGCCGACAACCTGCGTCGCGCGATGGGCAAGAAGAAGAAGGAGGAGCTCGACAAGCAGTACGCGGGCTTCCAGGCCGGCATGCTCGAGCGCGGCTACTCCCAGGCGGCCATCACCGCACTGTGGGAGATCCTGCTCCCGTTCTCCGACTACGCCTTCAACAAGGCGCACTCCGCCGCGTACGGCGTCATCTCCTACTGGACCGCCTACCTGAAGGCCAACTACCCGGCCGAGTACATGGCGGCGCTCCTGACGAGCACCCGCGGCGACAAGGACAAGTCGGCCATCTACCTCGCGGAGTGCCGCCGGCTCGGCATCCAGGTGCTGCCGCCCGACGTCAACGACTCGGTCTCGAACTTCGCCTCGGTGGGCGAGGACATCCGCTTCGGCCTGAGCGCCGTGCGCAACGTCGGCGAGAACGTCGTGGCCGGCATCGTCGCGGGCCGGGAGGACAACGGCCCCTACAAGGACTTCACCGACTTCCTCGACAAGGTGCCCACGCACGTGTGCAACAAGCGCGTGCTCGACTCCCTCATCAAGGCCGGCGCGTTCGACTCGCTGGGCCACCGTCGTCGCGCGCTGACGACGATCGCCGAGGACGCCGTCGACCAGTACATCGACCTCAAGCGCAACGCCGCGATCGGCCAGGACTCCCTGTTCGGCGGGATGGACGACGCGTTCACGGGCGTCACCGTCAGCGTGCCGGACATGCCGGAGTGGGAGAAGACCCAGCTCCTGGCGTTCGAGCGCGACATGCTCGGCCTCTACGTCTCCGACCACCCCCTCATGGGGCTGGAGCACGTGCTGAAGGCCAGCAGCGACTGCTCGATCGGCGACCTGATCGCCGACGCCGAGCGCCCCGACGGCACGACCGTGCGGGTGTGTGGGCTCATCACCGCCGTCCAGCGCCGGCTCAGCAAGAAGGGCGACACGTGGGCGCTCGTGACGGTCGAGGACCTCGACGGCAGCATCGACGTGATGGTCTTCCCCGGCGCGTACAACCTCGCGGCTCCCGTGCTCGTGCCCGACACCGTCGTGGTCGTCAAGGGACGTCTGCGCCGCAAGGACGACAGCGTCGAGCTCAACGCGCTCGAGGTGACCATGCCGGCCATGGGCTCGGGCGGGCAGGCCGACGCCCCCGTCGTCGTCACGCTGCCGGTCGCGCGGTGCACGAGCGACACCATCGGCACGTTCAAGCAGGTGCTGGGCAGCCACCCGGGCATGACCGAGGTGCACCTGCGCCTCGTCGGCACCGGCACCACGAAGGTCATGCGTCTCGACGACAGCCTGCGGGTCAAGCCGTCCTCGTCGCTCATCGCCGACCTCAAGGAGCTCCTGGGGCCCCATTGCCTGGGATGAAGGGATCAGGAATGAGGCGCACGGTCGTGCAGGTGGTCGCCCTGGTGGTGGGTCTGCTCGTGCTCGCCGCGGGCGCCGCGGTGCTGTGGGTCCAGCTCGCGTCGCCGCCGCAGTGGGAGGTCACGCAGCAGGGTGTCGTGCTCACCGAGGAGGCCGCGGGTGCCCAGGTCGGCGTCGAGCTGCTGTTCGTGGCCATCGGCGCCGCCGTGGCGGCTGTTTGGGGCCTCGTCGCCGGCTTCGTGCTGCGCCGGCTCGGCTGGGTGGTCGTGCCGCTGACCGTCGCGGCCACGCTGGCCGCGTCGGTGCTCACCTGGCGTCTCGGCGTCCTGCTCGGCCCCGACGGGCCCGAGGCGGTCCGGTCGCCGCAGCTCGGCGACAGCATCTCGGCCCGTCTGGCCGTGGACTCGCCGGCGTCCTTCGTGGTGTGGGCGATCGCGGGGCTGGTCGGCGTCTTCGTCGTCACCTGGGCGGCCGGCCGACGCCCCGACGTCAGCGAGCGATCGGCCCCGGCACTCCACCCGTGAGCCGCAGCAGGTCGGCGGGGGAGAGCTCGATCTCGAGCCCGCGCCGACCACCCGAGACGTGGAGCGTGTCCCACAGCTCCGCGGTCTCGTCGACGACCGTGCGGTGCGCGCGCTTCTGGCCGAGCGGCGAGATGCCCCCGACGACGTAGCCGGTGGCCCGCTCGGCCCGCGCCGGGTCGGCCATCGCGGCCCGCTTGCCGCCGAGGGTCGCTGCGAGCGCCTTGAGGTCGAGCTGGAGGGTCACGGGCACCACCGCGACGCAGAGCTCGCTGTCGACGTCGGCGACCAGCGTCTTGAAGATGCGGTCGGGCTCGACGCCCAGCGCCTCGGCCGCCTCCCAGCCGTACGACGTCGAGCGAGGGTCGTGGACGTAGCGGTGCACCTGGTGCTCGACGCCGGCGCGCAGCACGGCCGCGAGCGCCGGCGTCGCCTCAGCGTCGGACGTCTTCCGCGCCATCGGCGGCCTCCTCCTGCTCCACGGACGCTGCGGTGCGACGTTCCAGCGTCGCCCGCACGACGAGGCCGACGACCAGGGCCCAGAACGCCGCCCCGACGCCGAACAGCTGCAGACCCGACGCGGCGACGAGGAACGTGACGGTGGCGCTCGTGCGTCCGGTGTCGGTGGCGAGCGCCGCGACCATCGACGCGGCGAACGTCGAGAGCAACGCCAGGCCGGCGACCGTCTCGACGATGCCGGCCGGCGCGGCCTCGGTGACCGCGACCAGCGCACCGGAGGTGAGGGCGAGGAGCAGGGCGACGAGACCCGCCGTGAACGCCGCCACCCAGCGCCGCTCGCGTGGGCCCGCGCCGTCGCCCGCCGCGAGCGCGGCCGAGATCGCGGCCAGGTTGATGGCGTGACCGCCGAACACGGCCGCCGCCGACGTCCCCGCCCCGGTCGTGACCATCGACGCGCGCCACGGCACGGTGAAGCCGAAGCTGCGCATCACCGCGACGCCCGGCACGTTCTGCGAGGCCAGCGTGACGACGGTCAGCGGCACGGCGATGCCGACCACCGCCGCGACGGTGAGCGTCGGCGTCGTGGGCTCGAGGCGGGGGAGGAGGTGCCCGGTGGGCACCGAGGTCCCCGTCGTGGCCAGGGAGACGCCGATGACGACGAAGGCGCCGAGCAGCGCCAGCGGGACCGCCCAGCGGGGCGCCCAGCGGGTGGCGAGCAGCCAGACCAGCACGACCGGGCCGACCGCGGCGGGCGCGTCCGCCAGGGCGGTGAACGGCGCCAGGCACAGCTGCAGCAGCACGCCCGCCAGCATCGCCTGCGCCAGCGGCACCGGGATCGCGGCCGCCAGCCGACCGAGCCAGGGGACGAGCCCGGTGAGGGCGAGCAGCACGCCGGTCAGCACGAACGCGCCGACGGCGGCGGGCCAGCCACCCTCGACCGGTCCGGTGCTCACCAGCAGCGCCGCGCCCGGCGTCGACCACGCCAGCGTGACCGGCAGGCGAGTCCACACCGCGAGCCCCGACATGAGCAGGCCGAACGCGACCGTGAGCGCCAGGAGCCCGCTGGCCGCCTCGTCGGGCGAGGCGCCGACGGCGCGCAGACCCGCGAGCACGACCGCGAAGGACGACGTGAACCCGACCACCGCGGTGACCACGCCGGCCACGATCGGCTGCTGCAGGTCGCGGGACGTCACGGGGCCTGATCCTAGGCGAGGGGACGGTCCCTAGAATCGGTGCGTGATCAGACGACTCGACCTCCGCACCGACCCGACCGCCGAGCTGCCCCGCGCGCAGCAGGACGTCGAGCACGCGCTGCACGTGGTCGGGCCGTTGTGCGACGACGTCCGGGCCCGCGGCGAGGAGGCCGTGCTCGAGTACGGCGAGCGCTTCGACGGCGTCCGTCCCGCGTCGCTGCGGGTCGCGCCGGAGTACCTCGAGAAGGCGCTGGCCGACCTCGACCCCGCGATCCGCGCCGGTCTGGAGGAGTCGATCGCGCGTCTGCGCACCACGTGCGAGGCCGAGCTCGAGCAGACGGTCGTCACGACCGTCGCCCCCGGCGCCACGGTCGAGCGGCGCATCGTGCCCATGCAGCGCGTGGGTCTCTACGTGCCCGGTGGGCTCGCCCCGCTCGTCAGCACCGTCGTCATGAACACCGTCCCGGCGCAGGTGGCGGGTGTCGGCTCGATCGCCCTCACGTCGCCCCCGCAGGCGGAGTTCGACGGCCTCCCACACCCGACGATCCTCGCGGCGTGCGCGCTGCTCGGCATCGACGAGGTGTACGCGGCCGGGGGAGCGCAGGCCCTCGCGCTGCTCGCCTACGGCAGCGTCGCCACCGGCGGCAGCGTGCAGCCCGTCGACCTCGTGACCGGACCGGGCAACATCTACGTGGCCGCCGCCAAGCGCTACCTGCAGGGCACGGTCGCCATCGACTCCGAGGCCGGCCCCACCGAGATCGCCGTCATCGCCGACGACACCGCCGACCCCGCCTTCGTCGCGGCCGACCTCATCAGCCAGTCCGAGCACGACCCGATGGCCGCCAGCGTGCTCGTCACGCCCAGCGACGCGCTCGCCGACGCGGTGACCGCCGAGCTGGAGCGCCAGGTCCCGACCGCCACGCACCAGGCGCGCATCAGCACGTCGCTCGCCGGACCGCAGTCGGCGATCGTGCTGGTCGCCGACCTCGACCAGGCCGTCGACGTCGCCAACGCCTACGCCGCCGAGCACCTCGAGATCCAGACGGCCGACGCGGCCGGCGTCGCAGCACGCATCGTCAACGCCGGCGCGATCTTCGTCGGCGCGTGGACGCCGGTCTCCCTCGGCGACTACGCCGCCGGGTCCAACCACGTGCTGCCCACGGCCGGCTGCGCCTGTCACTCCTCGGGCCTGTCGGTGCGCGCGTTCTGCAAGAACGTGCACGTCGTCACCTACACCGAGGCCGCCCTGCGCGAGGTCGGGCACCACGTCGAGGTGCTGGCGAACGCGGAGGACCTCCCGTCGCACGGTGCCGCGGTGGGGATCCGTACGGGCCGGACCCGGTAATGGCCGTTCCCGACTGGGTCCCGGTGCGTGAGGAGCTCCGGGACGAGGAGCCGTACGGCGCGCCGCAGATCGACGTGCCGGTGCGGCTCAACACCAACGAGAACCCGTACGGGCCGAGCGAGGCGGCCGCCGCCGACGTCGCCGAGGCCGTGCGCACCGCTGCGCTCGAGCTCAACCGCTACCCCGACCGCGAGGCCGCCGCGCTGCGCGAGGGGCTCGCCGCCTACCTGTCGCGCGACACGCCGGCCGTCGACCTCGACGCGTCGCGCGTGTGGGCGGCGAACGGCTCGAACGAGATCATGCAGCAGGTCCTGCAGGCCTTCGGCGGGCCGGGGCGCACCGCGCTGAGCTTCGCGCCGACCTACTCGATGTACCCCGAGTACGCGCGCAACACCCACACCCGATGGGTCGCGGGACGTCGGCGCGACGACTTCGGCATCGACGTCGACGCCGCGGTCGCGCTCATCGACGCCGAGCAGCCCGACGTCGTGTTCCTGACCTCGCCGAACAACCCGACGGGCACCGCGCTCGACCCGGCCCACACTCGGGCCGTGCTCGACGCCGCACCCGGCATGGTCGTCGTCGACGAGGCGTACGCGGAGTTCCGGCGCGCCGGCACGCCCAGCGCGCTCGAGCTGCTCGCCGACCACGGACGGTTGATCGTCACCCGCACCATGAGCAAGGCGTTCGCCCTCGCCGGCGGCCGTCTGGGCTACCTCGCCGCCCACGCCGACGTCGTCGACGCGCTGCGCATCGTCCGGCTGCCGTACCACCTGTCGTCGGTCACGCAGGCCACCGCGCTGGCGGCGCTGCGGCACACCGACGAGCTGCTCGCGAACGTCGACGCCCTGCGGGTCGAGCGCGACCGCACCGCCGAGCGCCTGCGCGGCCTCGGGCTCACCGTCGCCGACTCCGACGCCAACTTCGTCCTCTTCGGCACCTTCGAGGACAGGCACGCCACCTGGCAGGCCCTCGTCGACCGTGGCGTGCTCATCCGCGAGACCGGACCCCTAGGATGGCTGCGCGTCTCCATCGGGACGCCGTCCGAGATGGACGCGTTCTTCACGGCACTCCAGGAGGTCATCGCATGAGCAGCAGGACTGCCCGCATCGAGCGGAAGACCTCGGAGTCGCACGTCGTCGTCGAGCTCGACCTCGACGGCACCGGCACGCACGACATCTCCACCGGGGTCGGCTTCTACGACCACATGCTCACGGCGCTGTCGCGGCACTCGCTCATCGACCTGACGGTCCGCACCGAGGGCGACCTGCACATCGACGCCCACCACACGGTCGAGGACACCGCCATCGGCATCGGCGACGCGCTGCGCGAGGCGCTCGGCGACAAGGCCGGCATCACCCGCTACGGCACGGCGACCGTCCCGCTCGACGAGGCCATCGCCACCTGCACGGTCGACGTGTCCGGTCGGCCCTACTTCGTGCACACCGGCGAGCCCGAGCGGCAGATCACCGTGGTCATCGGCGGTGACTACTCCGGCTCGCTGACCTCGCACGTGTTCGAGTCGATCGCCCACCACGCGGGCCTGACGATGCACATGACGCTCACCGCCGGCCGCGACCCGCACCACATCGCCGAGTGCCAGTTCAAGGCGCTCGCGCGGGCGCTGCGCGCGGCCGTCGCCATCGATCCGCGGGAGACGGGCATCCCGTCGACCAAGGGGGCGCTGTAGTGCCGACCGCGACGTCGCGGCCCACGGTCGCGGTGCTCGACTACGGCTCCGGCAACCTGCGCTCGGCCGTCCGCGCGGTCGAGCGCGCCGGCGCCGACGTCACGCTGACGTCCGACCCGGCGGTCGCCGAGACGGCCGACGGCCTGCTCGTGCCCGGCGTGGGCGCATTCGCGGCCTGCATGGAGGGGCTGCGCGCGGTCAACGGCGAGCGCATCATCGAGCGCCGGCTCATCGCGAACCGTCCCGTGCTGGGCATCTGCGTGGGCATGCAGATCCTCTTCGGCGAGGGCATCGAGCACGGTGTCCGCTCCGTCGGCTGCGGCGAGTGGCCCGGCACGGTCGAGCGCATCCAGGCCCCCATCGTCCCGCACATGGGCTGGGACACGGTCCAGGTGCCCGACGGCTCGAGGATGTTCGCCGGTCTCGAGGACGAGCGCTTCTACTTCGTGCACTCCTACGGCGTGCGCCGGTGGGAGCTCGACGTCCAGGGCACGTCGTTCACCGCCCCGCGGGTCACGTGGACCGACTACGGCGGCGACCGCTTCGTCGCCGCCGTCGAGAACGGCCCCCTCTGGGCCACGCAGTTCCACCCGGAGAAGTCCGGGGACGCCGGCGCCGCCCTCCTGCGCAACTGGGTCCGCACACTATGAGCAAGGAGCGTGCGCGACGCCGGGCCGAGCGGGAGGCTGCGGCTGCTCTGCTGGCCGAGAAGCGAGCGGCGGAGGTCGCCCGTCGTGAGCGCTGGGCCGCGCGACGCCGGGCACTGACCGGCTGGCTGCCCTCGAGGGGGCCGCGCAACCGGCAGTCCGGCGTCCTCGCCGAGCGGCGTCGTCGGCAGACCGCGACGACCGTGGCCCTGGTGCTCGCGGCGGTCGTGCTCACCTGGGCCTTCACCGAGAGCCCCGCGGCCGTCGTGCTGGCCCTGGCGGTCGGCACGCT
>NZ_LUNF01000113.1:0-12391 GCF_001626145.1 Aeromicrobium sp. REDSEA-S32_B7 | reverse complement strand
CCTCGCACGACGCGCACGACGCGGCCGCGCTCGTCGCCCGCGAGCACGGGTGCGTCGTCGTGGTGAGTGGCGAGGTCGACGTCGTGACCGACGGCGACCGCACGCTCCACGTGGTCGGCGGGCACCGGTGGATGCCGATGATCACCGCGCTCGGCTGCTCCTCGAGCGCCCTCGTCGCGGCGGCCTGCGCGGTCGTCGACGACCCGCTCGATGCGGCTGCGGGAGCCATGGGACTGCTGGCTGCTGCGGGCACGTCGGCCGCCGCGGTCGCACAGGGTCCGGCCAGCCTGCGGGTCGCGCTCGTCGACCGGCTGGCCGACCCCGACGGGCTCGAGCTCGTCGGGCGCGTCCGTCCGGTGCCGGCATGAGCGGCGTCCCCGACCTGCGCCTCTACCTCGTGACCGACCCGTCCTTCGGCGCCGACCTGCGTCGCGTGGTCGTCCCCGCGGTCGAGGGTGGCGTCACCTGCGTGCAGGTCCGCGACAAGCAGGCCACCCCGGCCGAGGTCGAGGCCCAGGTCAAGCTGCTGCGCGACGCCCTCGTCGGCTCGGGGGTGCCCGTGCTCGCGAACGACCACGTCGTCCCGGGGGCCGACGGGGTGCACGGCGGTCGCGCGGACGCGCACCCCACGGTGCTGCGGTCGGCGGCCGGTCCCGACGCGGTCGTCGGCTGGTCGGTCGACACCCTCGCGCAGCTCGACGACGCGTCGGCCCTCGCCGCGTGCACCTACCTCGCGGTGAGCCCCGTCCACGACACGCCGACGAAGCACGACACGGCACCGGCCTTCGGCCTCGCCGGCGTGGCCTCGGTGACGGCACGGGTCGGCGGACGGCTGCCGGTCGTCGGCATCGGTGGCCTCGACGAGACCACGGCCGGCCCGGCCGTGCGGGCCGGCCTCGACGGCGTGGCCGTGGTGCGTGCGGTCGGCGCCGACCCCGACCCGCGTGCGGTCGCCGCCCGGCTGCGTCGGGTCGTCGACGTCGCACTCGCAGCCCGACGCGAGGACGTGTCGGCATGACGGGTCGCGAGCCGGTGGTGCTCACCGTCGCAGGCTCCGACCCGTCGGGGGGAGCCGGGATCCAGGCCGACCTCAAGACGGCCACGGCGCTCGGCGCGTACGCGGCGACCGTCGTCACCGCCGTGACGGTGCAGGACACGACCGGGGTCCGCGCCGTGCACGAGGTGCCGCTCGACGTCGTCCGCGGCCAGCTCGAGGTCGTCCTTGAGGACCTCGACGTCCGGGCGGTCAAGGTCGGCATGCTGGGCTCGCCGGCGTTGGTCGAGCTGGTCGCCGAGCTTCTCGCCGACGTGCCCGCGCTCGTCGTGGACCCCGTGATGGTCTCGACGTCGGGCCACCGGCTGCTGCCGCGGGACGCCGAGGCGGCCCTGCGCGACCTCCTCCTCCCGAGCGCGACGCTGGTGACGCCGAACCTGCCGGAGGCCTCCGTGCTCACGGGCCTCGCCGCGCAGACCGACCCCGGCGAGCTGGGCCGGGCACTGCTCGCGCTGGGGCCTGGTGCCGTCCTGCTCAAGGGCGGTCACGGCGACGGTCCGGCGAGCGACGACCTGCTGGTCGACCGTCGCGGCAGCACGTGGTTCCGGGCGCCCCGGATCGACACGCCCCACACCCACGGCACGGGATGCACGCTCTCGGCCGCGGTCGCGACGCGGCTGGCCCTGGGCGACCCGCTGGCCGACGCCGTCGGGGCCGCCAAGGCCTACCTCGGCGAGGCGCTCGCGTCCGGCGCCGAGCGGCAGGTCGGGCAGGGCCGCGGCCCCGTCGACCACCTTGTCCGGCTCCGGGAGACGACGGCATGACGACCGCGTTCTCCGCACGGGCGTGGACGCACGTGGCCGACCGCTACGCCGACGTCTGCCGCCACCCGTTCGTCACCGGTCTGGCCGGCGGCACGCTGCCCGACGCCGTCTTCGCCCACTACCTGGCCGACGACGCGCACTACCTCGTCGGCTACGCCCGCACCCTCGCGCGCATCGCGTCGCGCCTGCCCGACGTCGACGACGTCGGTGCGTGGGCCGGCTTCGCCGCCGGTGCCGTCGAGGCCGAGCGCTCGCTGCACGTGGGTGAGCTCGCACGGCGCGGGGTCGAGCCGGCCACGCACGTCCCGACCAGCGCGTGCCGCGACTACGTCGACGCGCTCGCCCGTCATGCCGAGGAGTCGCCGGTCGAGGTCGCGGTGGCGGCGGTCCTGCCGTGCTTCCGGGTGTACGCCGAGGTCGGGCGGCACCTCGCGTCGACCGCGGGCGACCTGGACGCCCATCCCTACGGCGCGTGGATCGCCACGTACGACGACCCCGCCTTCGAGGCGGCGGTCGCCCGGGCCGAGGCGACGGCCGACCGGCTCGCCGCCGACAGCCGGTACGTCGCCGAGATGCTCGAGGCGTACGCGGACGCGACCGACCGCGAGTGGCACTTCTGGGACGCCTCGTGGCGCGCCCCCGACGGGACTAGGCGATGAGGTCGACGGCCGGCCCGGCGGTGTGGCAACGCCGCCCCGACACCACGACCGACCACGCACGCGCGAGCCGCTCGACGGCCTCGACGCCGACGTGCTCGGGGGCGGTGCACGGCAGGCGCAGACGACGTTCGCCGGCGCTCGGTGCGCCGAGCGTGAACCGCGGGCCGGGCGTGAGGTGCAGCCCCTCCTGCGCCGCCGCGGCCACGAGCAGGCTCGACGAGCGGCTCGGCAGGCCGACCCACAGGTTCGGCCCGCCCGGGGGCACCGGGACCTCCCAGTCGGGCAGCCGCTCGCTCAGCGCGCCGACCAGCGCCGCCCGCTGACCGCGCAACCGGGCGACGGTCTCCTCGAAGAGGTGCGTGTGGTGCCGCAGGACCTCCGCGGCCACCAGCTGGTCGAACGCAGCGGTCCCGAGGTCGTGACGCATGCGCGACTGCAGCAGCGCGGTGACGTGGCGCCGCGGAGCGCGGATCCAGCCGATCCGCAGGCCGCCCCACAGCACCTTCGATAGGGAGTCGACGACGATCGCGTCGGGGTCGTGGGCGGCGTACGACGTCGGCAGTCCGTCGCCGGAGAGGTCCAGGCGACGCATCGACTCGTCGACGACCGTCAGCACGTCGTGCCGTCGCAGCGTCCGGGCGAGCCGCAGCCGCGTGCCCTCCGGCATGACCGCACCGGTCGGGTTGTGGAAGTCGGGGATCAGGTACGCGGCGTCGACGTGCGGGGCCTTCGTGCTCGCCGCCTCCAGGTCCCACGGGTCGTCACCGATCGGCAGGGGAGCGGTCCGGTAGCCGAACCCGGTCAGCGACTCGACCCCGTGCGGGTACGACGTGCCCTCGACGAGGAGTCCGGCCCCGGGTCGACCGAACGTGCGCCCCACCAGCGAGATCGCGCCCTGGGCGCCGTTGGTGACGATGATCTGGTCCGGGTCGGTCGGGATGCCCGCCCGGGCGTACTCGGCGGCGACGAGCTCGCGCAGGGCGGGAAGGCCGTCGGGCAGGTAGCCGGTGGTCGTGAGCAGCGACGGCAGCTGCTCCGCCGCCGCCTGGAAGGCACGGGTGAGCCCGGAGGGCCCGGTCGGTGCCGAGAACGTCATCGCGATGGTGTCGGGGTCGTCGGGGTCGACGATCAGGCTGCTCGCGGTGGCCGACGTGGTGGGCACCCTCAGCACGCTGCCGCTGCCCTGGCGCGAGTGCAGGACCCCGCGGCGGCGCAGCTCGTCGTACGCCCGCGTCGTGGTGGTGCGGCTCAGGCCCATCGCCTGGGCCAGGGCGCGCTCGCTCGGCAGCCGGGTGCCGTCGAGCAGTCGACCGTCGACGACGAGCAGGCGGATGCTGTCGGCGAGCGTGCGGTACGCGGGACCGTCGGGGAGCGTGCCGATCAGCGCCGCGAGCCGGAAGGCGGAGGTACGGGGGTCCACGCGCCCAGCATGCCGCCTCAATGGACCCGGGCGAAAGGGCCACTTCAGGCGAAGTGGCCGCAGCCACCGTGTCTGAAGTGGCTCTGTCGCACGAGGCCACCCGGGCTCGACCCTGGTCCCATGCTCCTCGTCCTCCTGCTGCTGCTGGCGTGCGTGCCGTCGGGGCTCGGTCTGCGCGCCGTGTCCCGCGACGGCTACGGCATGCGTCCGCCCCCGGCCTCGCGCCACGACCAGGAGGGGACGCGCACATGGCCGCGATGACCCGCCGCCTCGCCCAGCTCGTCCTCGGCCTGTGGCTCTACGGCGCCACCATGGCGCTGATGGTGGAGTCCGGGCTCGGCCTCGACCCCTGGGACGTGTTCCACGAGGGACTGACCCACCACCTGCCGCTGACCTTCGGGCAGGTCGTGATCCTGGTCGGTGCCGTCGTACTGCTCCTCTGGGTGCCGCTGCGCCAGCGCCCCGGCATCGGCACCGTGCTCAACGTGCTGCTCGTCGGTGTCGCGGTCGACGTCACGCTCGCGTGGCTGCCCACGCCCGACCACCTCGCCATCCAGGTGGCCTTCCTGCTGCTCGGCGTCGTGGGCAACGGCCTGGCCGGCGCGCTCTACATCGGCGCCGACCTCGGGACCGGCCCGCGCGACGGGCTCTGGACCGGGCTCGTGCGTCGCACGGGCCGCAGCGTGCGGCTGGTGCGCACGGCACTGGAGCTGACCGTGCTCCTCGTGGGCTTCGCGCTCGGGGGGACCGTGGGGATCGGCACCGTGGTCTACGCCCTCGTGATCGGGCCCGTCGTGCAGATGTTCCTGCCGCTGGTGCAGGTGCGCCGCGTCCGCGAGCCTCGCGGGCTCAGCGTCGCGTCGCGATGACGAGGGACGCACCCTCGTCGATGAGCAGCTCCACCGCGGCGAAGCGCTCGTCGGTGAGCCACTGCTCGCGCACCACGTCGACCTGGCCGTCGACGATCGGCGGCCAGTGGACGGACGGGACGAAGTCGTCGAGGACCGCGATGCCGCCCGGCTCGAGGAGGTTCGCGAGGACGTCGATCTGCTCCATGACCTCGCGGACGTCGACGAACAGCAGGGAGAACGGGGCGCGCTCCTCGAGCGCCGACCAGTCGCCCGCCACGATCTCGACGTTGTCGACGTCGGCGAAGATCTGCTGCACGTCGCCGGCGAGCGAGGGGTCGAGCTCGGCGCTCACGATGCGCGCCTCCTTGCGGGCACCGCTGGAGAGCCACGCGGAGCCCACGCCCGTGCCGGTGCCGAGCTCGGCCAGCGTGCCGGCGCGCGAGGCGGCGAGCGCGGCCAGGAGCCGGCCGGTCTCGTGCCGCGTCGAGGTGATGAACCCTCGCTGTCGCGCAAGATCGAGGGACCGGGCGACGAGGTCGGGGATCTCCGCAGGCGCACTCACCCGGTCAGTGTGTCACCGCCGTCACGTCGCCCCAGCGGCGACGTCTCACCGACCGAGACACACCGCACGGCGCTCCCGACGCGGCGACGGACGGCGGGTAGGGTGGTCGACATCATGCGGAAGCAGCTCGTAGTCATCGCTTGCCGCGGCGGGGCCTCCTAGGGCCACACCCTGCCGCGGAGTCCAGGCGTTGGCCCGACCGTTCCGCAGCAGGTCAGCTTCATCTCTCGTCGGGACCACGACCTGGTCCCCTCTCCTGAACCATCCGGTCATCACCGGGTGACACGACCTCCTGGAGCCGTCGGGTCGGTGCTGTGCCCGCACCGTCCAGCGTCCGTCACTCGACGGACCGACCCTCGCACCACCTCAGGAGAGACCATGAACACCTACCCGATCGAGTGGGGACCCGCCCACCTGCGCGACGACGCCGTGACGCCCGCCGTGGAGCCGGCCGAGCGCCCGGACGACAACTGAGAGCGTCCATCGAGTGAGACCGCGGTTTCAGATCCTGAGACCGCGCCTCCTAGGATGAGCCTCATGACGCGCTCCTACACGCTGGCCGTCGTCCCCGGCGACGGCATCGGCCCCGAAGTCACGACCCAGGCGCTGACGGTGCTGAACACCGTCGCCGCGCAGCACGACCTGTCCTTCGACACGGTCGACTACGACCTGGGTGCCCGTCGCTACCACGCGACGGGGGAGACCCTGCCGGACAGCGTGCTGGAGGAGATCCGTGGCCAGGACGCCATCCTGCTGGGTGCGGTCGGCGACCCCAGCGTGCCGTCGGGCGTGCTCGAGCGCGGTCTGCTGCTGCGGCTGCGCTTCGAGCTCGACCACTACGTGAACCTGCGACCGAGCACGCTCTACCCGGGGGTGCCGACGCCGCTGGGCTCGCACGTGACGGAGCGCGGCCCGATCGACTTCGTGGTCGTGCGCGAGGGCACCGAGGGCCCGTACGTCGGCAACGGCGGCGCCATCCGCGTCGGCACGCCGCACGAGCTGGCCACGGAGGTCAGCGTCAACACGGCGTACGGCGTCGAGCGCGTCGTGCGCGACGCGTTCGCCCGGGCCCAGGCGCGACCGCGCCGCAAGCTGACCCTGGTGCACAAGAACAACGTGCTGGTGCACGCCGGACACCTCTGGACGCGCACCGTCGCGGCCGTCGGCGAGGAGTTCCCCGACGTCAGCGTCGACTACCTGCACGTCGACGCGGCGACGATCTTCCTCGTCACCGACCCGGGCCGCTTCGACGTGATCGTCACCGACAACCTGTTCGGCGACATCCTCACCGACCTCGCGGCGGCCGTCACCGGCGGCATCGGACTGGCGGCGAGCGGCAACGTGAACCCCGACCGCACCGCCCCGAGCATGTTCGAGCCCGTGCACGGCTCGGCGCCCGACATCGCGGGCCAGTCCAAGGCCGACCCGACGGCGGCGATCCTGTCCGGAGCGCTGCTGCTGGAGCACCTCGGCCACCCGCAGGCGGCCGCTCAGATCAGCGCGGCCGTCGAGGCCGACATCGCCGAGCGCGGCACGGCCGCCGGTGCCCAGTCCCGCAGCACCGAGGAGGTGGGGGAGGCCATCGCCGCGCGCGCCAGCGCGGCCGCGGCCGAGGGCGTAGCGGCGGTCTGACCTCCCGCCTCCACGACCTCGAAAGGACTACCGTGTCCAGCATGACCTCCGCACCGTTCGCCCCCACCGTCGAGACCAACCCGGCTGCGCGGACGGACGCCGAACGGGAGGCGATCCTCGCCTCTCCGGGGTTCGGCAACCACTTCACCGACCACATGTTCCTGGCCGAGTGGACGCCCGAGCAGGGTTGGCACGACGCCCGCGTCGTGCCCTACGGACCGTTGCAGCTGGACCCCGCCACGGCCGTCCTGCACTACGCGCAGGAGATCTTCGAGGGGTTGAAGGCCTACGCCTGGGCCGACGGCTCGGTCCGCGTGTTCCGGGCGGAGGAGAACGCCGCGCGTCTGCAACGCTCGGCGCACCGCCTCGCCCTGCCCGAGCTCCCGCAGGACTGGTTCCTCGGGTCGATCGACGCCCTCGTGGCCGCCGACCGCGCCTGGGTGCCCGAGGGCGGCGAGACCAGCCTGTACCTGCGGCCGTTCATGTTCGCCTCCGAGGCCTTCCTCGGCGTGCGCCCCAGCCAGCACGTCACGTACTGCGTGATCGCCTCGCCGGCCGGCGCCTACTTCCCCGGTGGCGTCAAGCCCGTCTCGATCTGGCTGTCGACGCAGTACTCGCGGGCGGGCGCCGGGGGCACCGGCGCGGCCAAGTGCGGCGGCAACTACGCCGCGAGCCTGCTGCCGCAGCAGGAGGCCGCGCAGCACGGCTGCCAGCAGGTCGCCTTCCTCGACTCCACCGAGCAGCGCTGGATCGAGGAGCTCGGCGGCATGAACCTGTACTTCGTGCAGTCCGACGGCTCGATCGTCACGCCGGAGCTGTCGGGCTCGATCCTCGAGGGCATCACCCGCGAGTCGATCCTGACCATCGCCCGCGACCTCGGGCACGACGTCGTCGAGCGCCGGGTCAGCATCGACGAGTGGCGCGAGGGCACCGCCGACGGCACCATCACCGAGGTCTTCGCCTGTGGCACCGCCGCCGTGGTGACGCCCGTGGGCGTGCTCAAGTGGGACGGTGGCGAGGCCGTGGCCGGCGACGGCGAGGCCGGGAAGATCACGATGGACGTCCGTTCCGCGCTCGTCGACCTGCAGTACGGCCGAGCCGAGGACCGCCACGGGTGGATGCGCCGCATCCCCGGCTGACAGATCCTCGACGGCACGGGAGCCAGGGTGTCTACGGTCACCCTGGCTCTTGTGCGAGAGGTCTCGCTACTATATCGGCGTGAATGATGATGCAAGCACGAGACGTCCTGCGGAAAGCGGGCGACGCACTGACGTGTCGCGTCCCGTGCTCCGCCCGACCACTCCGGTCGCCGTCGACCGCCGCAGTCCGCTGCCCGGCCTGACCGGGCTGCGCTGGCTCGCGGCGCTGCCGGTCTTCGCGTTCCACCTCTCGCTCGTCGACTTCGGGCTCAACCCCTTCGCCGACGGGCGGTGGGCGCGCACGTACGCCTCGCTGCTCGGCCAGGGCGGCTGGACCGGGGTGTCGTTCTTCTTCGTGCTGAGCGGGTTCCTGCTGACCTGGCGGTGCTCGGAGAGCCGGGGGACCGCAGCCTTCGTGCGCAAGCGACTGGCGAAGATCTTCCCGCTGCACGTGGTGACCTGGTCCGTGGCGATGGTCCTGTACGCGTTCGCCCTCGCGGGGTCGCCGTGGGAGTACCTGCCCAACCTCGTCCTCGTCAGCTCCTGGATCCCGGTCCACGACGTCTACCTGTCGGTCAACCTGCCCAGCTGGTCGCTCTGCAGCGAGTTGCTGTTCTACCTGTCCTTCCCCGCGCTCGTCCCGCTCGTCAGGCGGCTTCGGGCCGACCGCCTCGCGCTCGCCCTCGCGGCGTGCGTCGCGGGCACCGTGGTCGTCGCGCTCGTCACGATGTCGCTGCCCGACGGGCCGGGGGTCGACGGCATGCCCGTGACCAACCTGCAGTTCTGGTTCGGCTACAACCTCCCGCTGCCTCGTCTGCTCGAGTTCGTGGCGGGGATGCTGCTCGCACGCCTGGTCGCGGAGCGTCGGGTGCCGACCATCGCGCCGTGGGTGGCGTGGACGGCGGTGCTCGTCGGCTACGTGGTGGCCTCGCTGGGCCCCTTCGTGCTCGGCTTCGTGGCCGTCATGCTCGTGCCGCTCATGATGGTCGTCGTGGCCACCGTCCAGCGCGACCTCGCAGGCCGTGGCACCTGGGTCTCGTCGCGGCCGATGGTCTGGCTCGGCGAGGTGTCCTTCGGGTTCTACATGGCGCAGCAGATCGTCATGTACACGGTCCGCATCACCTGGCAGCACGGCGCCACGTACCCGGTGCCGCTCGCGATCGCGGACTGGCTGCTGGTCTTCGCGCTGACGCTCGGCTTCGCGACGGCGCTGCACCGCCTCGTGGAGGAACCGGCGATGCGTCGTCTCGGGACCCGGCGCCAGGCCCGCGCGGCAGCGGCGGCGGTGGCCCGGTGACGGCCGTCGCGCTGCGCGTCGAGCGGCTCGGGGACGCCGAGTACGTGTGCGCGGGGCGTGGTCGGGCGATGGGCCTCGCGCACGGTGCGTCCGGCGACGTCGACGCCAACTTCTCGCCGCTGCTCGACGCGCTGGGGGACCGGTGGTCGTTCGTGGGCTCGCGGTACCCCGGCACGGGCGGGTCCGGACCCCTCGACGACCTGCCGTCGGTCCTGCGTCCGGAGGTGCTGGCCGACCGTCTCGTCGAGGCGCTCGACGCCGAGGGCCACCAGCGCGTCCCGGTCGCGGGCGTGTCCTTCGGGTGCTCGGTCGCGATCCAGGCCGCGCTGCGCCACCCGGACCGTGTGTCGGCCCTGGTCCTCACGGTCGGCTTCGCCAGGCCCGACGTGCAGCTGCGTCAGATGCTCGGCACGTGGGAGCAGCTGGCCGGCGGGCCGCCGGAGCGGCTCGGGGCGTTCCTGCTCTCCCAGCTCGGCTCGCCCGACGGGCTCGCCGAGCTCGACCGCGCCGGCACCTTCGCGTCGGACGCGCTCGACGCCGGTCGCGGGGTGAACCCGTCGGGGCTCGCGCACCTGCGCGCGGCGACCCAGGTGGACCTGCAGGACCGGCTGGCCGAGGTCCGCGTGCCCACCCTGGTGGTCGTGGCGGGCGCCGACCGGGTCGTGCTCCCCGCCACGACGCGCGAGCTCGCGGCCGGCATCCCGGGGGCGGAGCTGCTGGAGTACCCGGCGGCGGGCCACGCGTTCACGGCCAAGGAGGGTGTCGTCTGGGCGCGCGACGTCGAGGCGTTCCTGTCGCGGGTGGACGATCGACCGGCTGCGCTGTGACCTTGTGCACGTGCGCCGCCGAGCGCACGTGAGCGGTCCTATAGTCGCGACATCCCTGTGCCGGCAGGGGAACGTCCACGAGACGTCTGGGGGACGAGGGTGAAGGACGCGTCGACGGCAGTGGTGCGGGCAGTCCGCTCACGGCTGCGCGACGCACGCCTGCGTCGTCACCTGCGGGGTCTCCTGCGCCGGCTCGACCTCCCGCTTCCCCTCGAGGTCGGGCTGCTGTGCGAGCGGCTGGGTCAGCTGCGGGGGACGCCCATCGCCCTCCTGGAGTGGGAGCTCGAGCCGACGGGGCCGTCGGGGATGCTCGTCTCGCGCGTGGACGAGGACGTCATCGTCTTCCAGTCGCGCACCTCGCGGGCCCACCAGGCACACATCATCCTGCACGAGGTCGGCCACATCGTGGCTCAGGACCTCGACGGCGTGGCCCTGCCGCAGCCCCTGCTCAGGACCTCCTACACCGCTCGCGACGAACGCGACGCCGAGGTCATCGCGTCGACCATCATGCACCGGGCGCTGTCGATGACCCGCCGCCTGGACCACGTGGCGCAGGTCGGCGGACGGTCCGTGCAGAGCAGCCTCGTGCTGTGGGACGGCTGGTCGTGAACGACCTCGGATGGGTGGCCGTCGTGACCCTGCTGGTGGGCGCGGCCTGGACCTTGCCCGCGCTCGCGCGCCAGAGCTTCCGGGACCCCATGCGACTCACGCTGTTCGCCTCGATGCTGCTGCTGGGGCTGGGCAACCTGCTCTCCCGCCCGCCGGTCATCGCGGTCGTGGACGCCAGGACGACGGTCGGCGCCACGAAGCTCACCTACAACGTGCTGATCCTGGTGGGGCTGTGCCTGATGATCGCCTTCCTGCGCGAACGGCCGCTCGTCGGGGCGCGCGCCCTGCGCCGCTGGGAGGTCCTGCTGTGCGTCGCCTGCGTCGGCGGCCTGCTCGTCGTGACGGCAGGCATCGACCCGTCGCTGCGCAACCACACCCTCGCGGCCCCGTTCCTGCAGGACGAGCACGTCCGCGCCTTCTACAACGTCGGCAACACCTATCTCCTGGCGGGCTACGCGGCCTGCGCCGTGCTCGCCGGGCGCCAGACCCGGCGCTCCGCCGGCGTGGTGCGGGTGGCCCTGGCGACGATCGCGGTCGGCCTCGCGGGACTGGCGCTCAGCTGCGTGGCACGGTTGGTGTGGGTCGACGTCGTCGCGCCCCGACCGGCCGAGGAGGTCTTTGACGACCAGGACGTGCTCGCCTTCGCCCTCGTGGCGACGATCGTGGTGTGCGTGGGCATGAGCCTCCCGGCCGTGCGCAGCGTCGTGGCGATGCTGGCCGAGGTGCGCGGGCACCGCCGTCGCTGCCGCGGACTGCGGGAGCTCTGGACCCGTCTGGTCGAGATCCATCCCGACCTCGTCCTCGACGGGCTCACCTACCGCGGCCCGGCGGTCGCGACGGGCTACGCCCTCGCGACCTACCGGCGCTACGTCGAGTGCCGTGACGGGCTGGTCCGCGTGGGGGCGCTGGTGCCGGGGGCGCCGGAGGACTCGGCAGGACCAGCCGAGGCTGCCCAGGCGCTCGACGCCGTGCTGCGAGGAGCTCCCGTGGGGGAGCCGGTGGTCTGGGGCGTGCACGAGAGGTACGAGGACGACGTCGACGCCCTCGTGCGTCTCTCGAGCGCCCTGCGCTCGCTGCGGAGCCGGGCGCCGGCCCTGGCCCGGTGACCCAGAGGTCAGGGCACGAGCACGAGCTTGCCGCGGACGCCGCCTGCCTCGAGTCGCGCGTGTGCCCGGCCGGCCGCCTCGAGCGGGAGGCTCTCGACGTCGGGGAGCACGCCCGCGCCGCTCGCCGCGCGGGCGACGACGTCCTGGAGGTCCTCGCGCGAGATCTCGACGCTCGTGAGCCGCACGTCGACGCTGGGGTGGTCCTCAGGCGTGGGGGCGCTGAACGGCGTGATGGTCACGAAGCGACCACCCTCGCGTACCGCGTCCACCAGCGTCGGGACGCCCGCGGTGTCGATCACGACGTCGTAGGTGCCGGGACCGATTGCGTCCGGGCTCGTGTGCACGGTGCCGAGGGCCTCGGACTGCTCGAGGCGCACGGCCCACACGTCCGCGTCGCCCGGTCGGACCACGAGGTCGGTAGGTCCCTGCCGTGCGAGGAGCCGACCGGCCACGTGGGAGCCGACGCTGCCC
>NZ_LUNF01000112.1:0-13294 GCF_001626145.1 Aeromicrobium sp. REDSEA-S32_B7 | reverse complement strand
GCCAGGCGGCGCCATGCCCCACCTGAGCGAGTTGCGTCCGTCACACCGGCAAGGCTAAGGCCCCGAGCGCTCGCTCGGGGCCTCGACCAGTGACTGGGAAGCCTCAGCCGTTGACCTTGTTCAGGGCGGCGACGGCCTCCTCGAACTCGCTGACGAGGCTGGCCATGACGTCGGCGACCGGGCGCACCTCGTTCATCCGACCCACGATCTGCCCGACGGGCATCGAGATCACGTCGGGGTCGTTGGAGGCGACGATCCGGTTGTGCGCCTCGGCGACGAGGAGGTTCTGCAGCGGCATCGGCAGCGGCTGCGGGGCGCCCTCCTCCGCCCAGGCCTCGGTCCACTTGGTCTTGAGCAGGCGGGCCGGCTTGCCGGTGTAGACGCGGGTGCGCACGGTGTCGGCCGACGTGGCGCGGGTGAAGGCCGTCTCCCACGCGGAGTGGTTGGCCGAGAGGTTGCGGTACTCCTCGGTGCCGAGCCAGATCGACCCGGTCCACACGCCCTGGGCGCCGAGGGCCAGGGACGCGGCGACCTGGCGACCGGAGCCGATGCCACCGGCGCCGAGCACCGGGACGTCGGGACCGACGGCGTCGTGGGCGCGGGTGTCGTCGGGCTCGCGCCCGGCGTCGGCGTCGTGGCGTCGGCGCTGGAACTGGGGCTGGGGCTGGGCGAGGCGCCGACCGAGCGCTCGCTGGCCCGGATCGCGTTCTTGATCAGCCCGTGGATCTGGGCGTAGTCGGGGTCGACGACCGAGATCAGCGGCGGCACGAGCGAGACCGTGCGGATCTTGGTCGACCGTGCCTTGAGCGCGAGGTCGGCGAACTCGCCCAGCTCCTCCGACGGCATGTTCGTGGAGATGAGCTGCGCACCCGACTTCGCGAGGTCGGTGGCGTTGAGCAGCACCTTCTGCGGGCTGAGCTGGTCGAGCATGGCGCTCATGAGGCACTTCTGACGGCCCATGCGCGTGAAGTCGTCGGACTGGACCCGGCTGCGCGCGTACCAGAGCGCCTCGTTGCCGTCGAGACGTTGCAGCCCCGGCTCGATGTAGCGCTGCTGGTCGAGGTCGTCGTGGCCGAACATCGCCAGCCGCGTCCTGACGTCGATCTCGACCCCGCCGACGGCGTCGACGAGGGAGCTGAAGCCGCGCAGGTTGATCATGACGTAGTAGTTGATCGGCAGGTCGGTCACGCCCTCGACGGCGTCGATCGTCGCCTCCAGACCCGGGTCCTTGGCGCCCGGGTAGAGGTCGGTGCGGCCCTCGGCCTCGGTGTGCACCGCGTTGAGCAGGCACTCCGAGCCGCAGTTGTAGCCGTACGGGTAGAGCTGACGCATGGGCGAGCCTTCGCGGAAGGGCACGTCCTCCAGGTTGCGCGGCAGGGACACCAGGACGGTGCTGCCGGTCGAGGCGTCGATGCTGACGACCGTCATCGAGTCCGGACGGATGCCCGTGCGGCCCTTCCCGGAGTCCGAGCCGATCAGCAGGATGTTGTAGCGACCTTGCAACGGCGGGCTCGTCGTCGTGGCGGTGAACACCTCCTGCACGGCCTGCCGGCCGGCGTTGCTGACCTGCGACGCGTAGAGCGCGACGCCGAGCACCCCGGCCACGAGGGCCGTGTTGACCACGAGCACGACCGCCGCCCGCGCCCGGGTCAGCTGCAACGGTCGCGCCAGGCGCCAGGCGTCGACGAAGAGAGCCGTCCACGCGACCGCCACCGCGGCGACGCCGAAGCGGAACACCTGGAGGACGTCGGGGTCGGTGACCAGACCGATCAGGCCCGCCCGGTCGTCGCGGTAGGACAGTGCGAGCCATCCGAGGGCGACGAGCCCGAGCGCGTAGAGACCGAGCGCGACCCGTCCCACCCACCGGTTGCCGACGGCGAGCTGCGCGGAGCCGGGCGCGACGGCGGACAGCAGGCACAGGCGCAGTGCTCGACGGAACCGGGCCCTGGGGGGAAGCTCGTCGGTGCTCGTGCTGAGCACCTTCGCTCGACGACGGGTCATGGTTCCTCGCGGCTGGGGGTCCTGGCGAAGACCCATGATCCCCCACGGGTCCAAGCCCTACCGATCAGCACGTCGGCTCAGCAGGTCGCGTCGACGTCGTCGGTCTGGTTCGCCCGCGTCGGGTCCTTGGCCGGGGCGCCGGTCCCGGTCCCGGCCGAGGTCGCGGTGGAGCTCGCGGCGGGCGCCTGCGGCGTCAGGGTCGTGAGCGACGCGGCGAGGATGCCGTCGGTCGCCGGGCGTCCGCCGTGTCCCTCGGAGGTGGCGATGGCCCGGCTGATGAGCGTGCGGACCTTGTCGTAGTCGGGGTTGCCGGTGTAGATCACCGGCGGCACGAGCGAGACCGAGGAGACCGGCTGCGACTTCGCCTTCAGCGCGAGCTCCATGAACACGTTGAGGTCGCGTGCCGGGATGTCGGTGTCGAGCAGCGTCTTGCTGGAGTCGGCGATCTTCTCGACGTTCATGAGCACCTTGCGCGGGCTGAGCTCGCGCAGCATGGCGGTCATGACGCACTTCTGGCGTCCCATGCGGGAGAAGTCGTTGTTCAGCACGCGGCTGCGGGCGTACCAGAGCGCCTGCTCGCCGTTGAGCTTGCGGCGTCCGGCCTCCACGTACTGCTGCTTCCAGGCGTCGTCGTGGCCGAACATCGGCGTGCGCTCCTGGACGTCGACCGTGACCCCGCCGACGGCGTCGACGAGCTTGGCGAAGCCGGCCATGTTGACCAGGGCGTAGTAGTTGAGCCGCAGCCCGGTGATCTCCTCGACGGCGTCGATCGTCGCCTGGATGCCGGGCGTGCGCTCGCCGACCTTCTTCACGCCGAGCTCCTGCGCGTGGTCCTCGGCCCAGGTGTTGACGGCGTTGAGGTAGCAGCCCTCGCAGTCGAAGGTCTTCGGGAACTCCTTCTTCATGAAGGAGTCCGACGGGAACGGGACGTCCTCGAGGTTGCGGGGCAGCCCGATGATCACGGTCCGGCCGGTCTTGGCGTCGATGCTGGCCACGTTGAGCGAGTCCGGACGCATGCCGGTGCGGTCGGCGCCAGAGTCCGAGCCCATGAGCAGCACGTTGTAGCGGCCGTCGGCCGGCTTCGACGTGGTGGTGGCGGCGAAGACGGTGTCGATCACGCCGGTGCTCACGCTGACGAGGTGCGCCGCGAACACGAGCGCCCCGGCCGTGACCAGGCAGAGCGCGCCGTTGAGGCCCGCGACCCACGGGCGGTGGCGACGCGCGAGCCGCAGCGGCTGGCCGAGCCGCCAGGCGTCCACGATGAGCACCGCCCAGAAGACGGCGCCGGCGAGCAGCAGGAAGCGCAGCAGGGTCAGCAGGCGGGCGTCGGTCATGAGCCCCATGAGGCTGGTGCGCGCGAAGAGCGCGAGGAGGAGAAGCACCGCGCCGGCGACGAGGCAGGCGATCCACACGCGCAGCGCCACCCGACCGAGTCGCTTGTTCCCGGCCGCCACCTGGGCCGAGCCGGGCACGACGAGCGTCATCAGCGTGAGCGTCAGCGCCCGGCGCAGCTGGATGCGCTCGGACGCGGTCCGGGTCGTCGAGGTACGGGATGAGGTCGGGCGGTCGTCGTGCATGTCGTCCTCGGGGTCGCTGCCAGGGGGAAGAGCAGGGCGAGCAGGTCCCGACGATGGTCACACAAAGTCTCGACCTCGAGTCGAGGGCGCGCCGAGCGATCTGCGTTTCCCGAGCCGCACCTGCTTTTCGGCTGAGGATCGGCGTGAACACGTCGTGCGCGGTCCCCGCTCGGCTAGGTTCTGTGCCATGGCACAGGAGCGTCCGGAGGACCGTTACGACTGGCTCTACGGTTCCGACGGCGGCCGCGGGGAGCCCGCACCCACGCGGCAGCAGCCCGCGGCGTCGCGACGCCGGGGCGACGACCTGCCGCCGCCCAACCTGCCGCCGCCGGGCGGCGGACGGACCGAGCGCGGACGTGACCGCTCGGGCGGCGGGCGACGGCGCGGCAAGGCGCGATGGGTGCTCCTGCTGCTGGTGGCGTGGCTCGTCTTCCTCGTGGGCACGCCGCTGTACGCGTACTCGACGTCGACGAAGGTGCCCTTCGAGCCCGAGGGCGACCGACCCGGCGAGCAGCCCGGCACGACGTTCCTGCTGGTGGGCTCCGACAGTCGCGCCGGCCTGAGCGCCCAGGAGCAGCGCGAGCTCGCGACGGGCGGCGACGGCGGCGGACGGGGTCGCACCGACACGATCATGCTGCTGCACACGGGGGCCGGACCGTCGACGCTCGTCTCCATCCCGCGCGACTCGATGGTGCAGGTGCCGGGCTACGGCACCACGAAGATCAACGCCGCCTACGCCTACGGCGGGCCGGCCCTGCTGACGCAGACGGTCGAGCAGAACACCGGCATCCGGGTCGACGACTACGTCGAGATCGGGTTCGGCGGCCTGGTCAAGGTCGTGGACGCCCTCGGCGGTGTCGAGATCTGCCCGAAGGAGGCGATCAAGGACCGCGACTCCGGGTTGGACGTGAAGGCGGGCTGCCAGGAGGCCGACGGGCGGACCGCCCTCGCGTACTCCCGCAACCGGCACAGCTACGCGACGCAGGACATCCAGCGGGTACAGAGCCAGCGCGAGGTCATCGCCGGCATCGCCAGCAAGGCCGCGTCGCCGTGGACGGTCATCAACCCGGTCCGCTACTGGGGCGTGAACACCGGCGCCGCGTCGGCCGTGCAGATCGGCGAGGGAACCGGCCCGTACGCGTTGCTCAAGTTCGCCCTCGGGCTGCGCTCGGCGATGGGCGACGGCGGCCAGAGCTGCACGGTGCCGCTCGCGGACTTCTCGGTGCGCTGGGACCCCGAGCGCAGCAAGCAGCTCTTCGACCTGATCGCCGCCGATCGCACGGGCAGCATCGGCAGGCTCTGCACGCCCGACGGGCTGCCCCCGAAGAGCTGACGACGGCGCCGGGGTCGAGCGCGGCTCAGACCTCTCGGCCCACCGTGCGGTAGGTGCGGTCGTGGTAGACGAGCGGCTCCCCGACGGGCCCGAGGCGCACGTCGCGCACCTCGGCGACGACGACCACGGCCTCCCCCACCGGGACGGTCGTGATCGGGACGCAGCGCAGCGACGCGACGGCCCCCGGCAGCGTCGTCCCGTCCTCGTCGACCACCCAGCCCTGCGCCGGGGTAAAGCGCTCCCCTGCCGACCGCCCGTAGGCGTCGGCGACGTCGACCAGGTCGGCGGGCAGCAGGTGCACGTCGATCACGTCGGCGGCGGCGACCACCTGGGCGGTCCGGCTGCTGGTGAGCACCGAGAACGAGAGGGCCGGCGGGTGGGCGGACACGGAGGCCACGCTCGAGGCCGTGAGCCCGACGGGACCGTCCGGTCCGAGTGCCGTCACGACGGCCACGCCGGTCGCGTGCCGTCGGAACGCGGCCTTCAGCAGCTCCGCCCGGCCGTCGCCGTCGGTGCTGCTGGTCACCGTGCGGCCGTCGGCGGCGTCGGGGCGTCGTGCTGCGTCTCGCGTGTCCACGCTCTCGACGATAGGACCTCGAGCGCACTCGAGGTCAATCGAGGACGCCCCATCCACTCCCGCGCGATGTCGTCGGCTGCCCGGCGACCCTGGCCGGAAGGGGCCACGCGACCTAGTCCTTCGGGATGATCTTCGGCGCGTCCACCGCCGGAGGGTCCGCGGGCTCGTTGAACAAGTTCCGCGCACCTTCACCCCGTAGAGGACCACCATGCCCCTGCACCTCCGACGGCCGACCGCGGCCCTCGCCGCCCTGGTCCTGCCAGGTCTCCTCGCCCTGGCTGCACCAGCGACCGCCGCCCCTGCACCACAGGCCACCGGCCAGCTCGTCGGCGACCTCGCCACCGGCCGGACGCTGACGGTCGACCCGTCGGCCGCGCCGGCGCCCGCCGGTGACGCGCCCGTGTACCGCGGGGTGTTCCGCTTCAGCTCGAGCACCTGCTCGGGCGGCGGCGAGCGCCGCGCCGCCGCCGACGCGACGACCGTGACGGTGCCGCAGGACGCGCTGTTCACGTCCGACGTGGGCGCCTACTACGCCCTCAGCTGGGACGTCGCCGGGTCTCCGGTCGCCGGCCAGTGCTACGGCCCGGTGCAGCGCGGCTTCTCCTCCCTGAGTGTCGACTACTCCCCCGCGCAGCCCGCGCAGGGAGTCGAGCTGACCGCGACGGGCTCCGTCAGCCCCGACACCGACCTGAACGGGACGACGAGGCGCAGCTACGCCTGGTTCCTCGACGGCCGCCAGGCCGGTACCGGGCCCACGTTCACGCCGACCGCCGACGCGGCCGGCCAGGAGCTGGTGCTGACCGTCACCGCGACGCGCTCCGGCTACGCGGACCAGACCGCCTCGACCGAGCCCCGTCGGGTCCCCCAGAGGGTCATCGGCGCCCCGGCGCCGACGATCGACGACACGACGCCGGCCGTCGGGCAGCTGCTGACGGCCTCCGACGGCTTCGGCGCGGCACCCCGTCCCGACGGCCTGTCGACCACCTACCGCTGGGGCACCGTCGCCGACGACGCCACCTGCACGGTCGCGGGCGCCGCGTCGCCCACCCACCGGGTCGTGCGCGCCGAGCTGGGTCGTCGCCTGTGCGTCGTCTCCTCGCTGAGCGCACCGGGTCACGACCCGGAGTCGCACACGTCGGCGCCCACCGAGGCGGTCGTCGCCGGCACGTTCACCGTCCGTCCGACCATCGACGACACGACGCCGGTGGTCGGCCAGAAGCTCACCGCGAGCCCCGGCACGGACGACGCGGGCGTGAGCGTCACCTACCGCTGGGGTCGCGACGACGCCGGCGAGTGCAACCTCCTCGACGACGGCTCCGCCGGCGCCACCTACACCGTGCGGGCCGCCGACCTCGCCAGCCGGCTCTGCGTGCGCGGCTCCTACAGCTCGACCGGCTACGAGCCGGCCACGCGCACCTCGGACCCGACGGCAGCGGTCGCCCGAGGCACCCTCGTCCCCGCGACCCCGACCATCGACGACACGACGCCGACGTTCGGCGACGTGCTGACCGCCACCCAGCCGCGCGACGGCCTGCCCGCCGAGGCGCTGGCCTCGTTCCGCTGGGGCACCGTGTCGGGCACGGGCGCGTCGGCCACCTGCACGACGGCGGGCGACGCGGGCGCCCAGCACACCGTCGCCGCCGACGAGGTCGGAGCGCGCCTGTGCGTGGTCTCCACCGTGTCCGCCGACGGCTACACGTCGGGCACCGCGACGTCGGCGCCGACGTCGGTGGCCGTCGAGGCCTCCCTCGACGCGCCGACGCCGACCGTCGTCAACACGTCCCGCACGAACGGCGCACCGCGGATCGACGACGTCCTCGAGGCGCGCACCGACACGACGGGCCTCCCGGCGGGCACCCGCGTCGACCTCGCGTGGGGTCGCCTGACCGGCACCGGCGCGAACGCCACCTGCACGCCGACGGGCGCGGCGGGCTCGACCGGCACGAAGTACACCGTGACCGCCGCCGACGGCGGGTCGTCCGTGTGCGTGGTCGCGACCGCGAGCCGCACGGGCCACACCACCGACCGCGCGTCGTCCGCCGGCACCCCCGTCGTGCTGAAGCGCGTCGGCGCCCTGACCACCCCGATGGTCACCGGCGGCTCGAGCGCGCCGCGTCCGGGCGAGCTCCTGCAGGTCGCGCGACCGGCGACGGCCCCGCAGGACGCGACCGTCACCGTCGCCTGGGGCCGGGTGCGCGGCGGCGCGTGCGTGGCCAACGGGGCCACCGGCTCGAGCTACCGGGTCACGGTCGCCGACCTCGGCAGGTCGCTGTGCGCGACGACGACGGTCGGCGGACCGGCGTACGAGAAGGACGTCAGCGTCGTCTCGACCCGCCAGGCGCTCGTGACCGAGCGGGCGCGGCTCGCCGTCGACGACCGGACGGTCGTCGGACGCCAGAAGGTCGCGGTGCGCGGCTACGGCCTGCGTCCCGGCCAGACCTACCGGCTGCTCGCCCTCGGCCGCGTCGTCGAGCGGGGCACGGTCGCGGCGAACGGCCGCTACGTCGGGACCTACCGGTTCCCGTCGAGCACCACGAGCCACCCGGGCCGTGCGATCCGGCTCGTCGTCTCCGACGCGTCCGGTCGCCGGACGTTCGACGCGACGGTGAAGGTCACCTACCGCCGCTGAACGCGACGAGGGGGCGTCCACCGCACGGTGGGCGCCCCCTTGGCACGTCCCGGCCCGGGCGTCGGCCCGGCCACGGAGCCCGGTTCAGAGGGTCGACTGCACGCCCGCGAGGAGCTGGCGGGCCATGACGATCCGCTGGACCTGGTTGGTGCCTTCGTAGATCTGGGTGATCTTCGCGTCGCGCATCATCCGCTCGACGGGGTAGTCGCGCGTGTACCCGTAGCCGCCGAGCAGCTGCACGGCGTCGAGGGTCACCTGCATGGCGGTGTCGGACGCGAACGCCTTGGCGGCGGCACCGAAGAAGGTCAGGTCGTCGTCGCCGCGCTCGGAGCGGCCCGCCGCCGCGTACGTGAGCTGACGGGCGGCCTCGACCTTCATGCCCATGTCGGCGAGCATGAACTGCACGCCCTGGAAGTCGCTGATCGGCTTGCCGAACTGCTGGCGCTCCTGCACGTACCCGAGCGCGTAGTCGAGCGCACCCTGCGCGACGCCGACCGCCTGCGCGGCGATCGTGATGCGGGTGTGGTCGAGCGTCTGCATCGCGAGCGCGAAGCCCTGGCCGACGTCGCCGATGATGCGGTCCTCGGGGATGCGCACGGCGTCGAGGTAGACCTCGCGGGTGGGCGATCCCTTGATGCCGAGCTTCTTCTCGGGCGCCCCGAAGGAGACGCCCTCGTCGGTCGCCTCGACGACGAAGGCGGTGATGCCCTTGCTGCGCTGAGCCGGGTCGACCTGCGCGAGGACCGTGTAGAACGCCGACTCGCCGGCGTTGCTGATCCACCGCTTGGTGCCGTCGAGCACCCAGTGGTCGCCGTCGCGGACGGCACGGGTCTTCTGGTTGGCGGCGTCGGAGCCCGCGTCGGGCTCGGACAGGCAGTAGCTGAAGCCCTCACCGGCCGCGAGCCGCGACAGGTAGTTCTTCTTGAGGGTCTCGTCGCCGCCGAGGATGACCGGCAGCGAGCCGAGCTTGTTCACGGCGGGGATCAGCGAGCTCGAGACGCAGACCCGCGCGACCTCCTCGATGACGAGGACGGTGGCGAGCGCGTCGGCGCCGGCTCCCCCGTACTCCTCGGGCACGTGCGGGGCGTGGAAGTCCGCGGCGACGAGCGCGTCGTGCGCCTCGCGCGGGTAGCGGGCCTCCTCGTCGACCTGCGCGGCGTACGGCGCGACCTTCGCCTCGGCGACGGCGCGGACGGCCTCGCGGATGGCCTGGTGCTCCTCGGACAGCACGAACATGTCGGTCACGGCTACGGCTCCGAATCCCTGGGTGAGACAACGCTCATGTTTAGTTGGACGACCTACTAATCGTACGTCGGCGTGCCACGACCCAGGCTGCCGGGTCCGGTGGGGTCGCCCACACTGGTGCCGTGACCACCCAGCGCTTCGACGGACACATCACCGGCCTCGGCACCGCGAGCGGCACCCGCGTCGTCGTGGGCATCTGGGACCACAGCCCCTACGGTGCCTTCGCCGACGCGATGGTCGAGCGGCCCGACGGCCACCGCGTCCTGCTCGCGCCGGACGAACGGATCGCCGACCTCGTCTCGGCCACCTACACCTTCGACGACGTCCGGATCGTGCCCGTCGCCGTCGACGGCTGGGGCATCCTCGCCGGTCCGCTGGAGGCGCACTGGACCCCGGGCGTGCGCGCGCCCATCGGCTGGCTCCTGCAGGCCGTGCCCGGGCCGCTCGGACGGCTCGAGGCGTGGGCCCGGCTCTGCGACCCGATCGCCCGGCGGGTCATGCCGGGCGTGCGCACCCACGGCACCGCGGGCCAGGGCCGGACGGAGTGGTACGCCGCCTCCGACGCGTGGCGCGTCGAGGCCGCGACGATCACCTGGGACGGCAAGGACCTCGGCCCGCTCGCCCCCGTCGACCCGCCGGTCCGCTTCGGCTTCGGCTCGGCGCCCCGCACGCCCACGCTCACCCGCGTCACGTCCTTCATCCGCGACCACTGAGTCGCGCGAGCGGCTCCTGGACCGGCCCCCGGTCGTCCTAGGGTGGCCGGCATGGGACGCATCCACGACGTCGACGAGCTGCGCGCCGTTCTCGGCGCACCGATGCCGCGCGCGGCCGCGAAGGACCGCCAGCGGCTCCACCCCGAGCACGTCGCCTGGCTGGAGGCGTCGCCGTTCTGCCTGCTCGCGACCTCCGGCGCCGACGGCACCTGCGACGTCTCGCCCAAGGGCGACCCCGCCGGGTCGCTGGTGCACGTCGTCGACAAGCACACCCTGGCGATCGCGGAGCGACCTGGGAACCGCCGGGCCGACGGGTACGTGAACGTGCTCGCGAACCCGCACGTCGGGCTGCTGTCGGTCGTGCCGGGACGCGGCGACACGCTGCGCGTCAACGGCACCGCCCGGCTGCTGCGCACCGACGACGACCCGCCGGCCTACGTCGACGCCCTCGTCGTGCGCGGGCACCGGCCGGTGCTGGTCTGCGAGGTCAGCGTCGAGCAGGTGTTCTTCCACTGCTCGAAGGCGTTCCTGCGCTCCCACCTCTGGGAGCCGGACACCTGGCACCCCGACGCCGTGCCGTCGCGCTCGGAGATCGCGCACGCGCTCGAGCGCTCGGACCAGACGCTCGAGGAGGTCCGCGCCTACTACGAGGGTCCCGGCTACCAGGCGCAGCTCTACTGACACCTCCGCCGCACCACGCGGACCGCGGGAGCGACGAAGATCACACCCGATCACGACCATGTCACACCGTTTCGACTCGCCCCGTACCCCCGGTACGAGAGACCCTGGAAGGCGCTGCAGACGTCGACCACGTCGGTGCCCCTGACACCAGGAGACCTTGCGTTGAACTCGCCCACCCCCGCCACCCGCCCGTCCGCCACCCCCGAGCGCATCACGACCGACGTGCTCCTCGTGGGCGCCGGGATCATGAGCGCCACGCTCGGCTCGCTGCTGAAGTCGCTGCAGCCCGACTGGTCGATGACGCTGCTGGAGCGGCTGGACCAGCCCGGCCTGGAGAGCTCCGGCCCGTGGAACAACGCCGGCACCGGCCACTCCGCGCTCTGCGAGCTCAACTACACGCCGAAGACCGCCGACGGCGGCGTCGACGTCTCCAAGGCCATCACGGTCAACGAGCAGTTCCAGCTCTCGCGCCAGTTCTGGGCCCACGGGGTCGACAACGGGCTGCTCAAGGACCCGTCGTCGTTCATCAACCCCGTCCCCCACGTCAGCTTCGTGCGCGGCACGGAGAACGTCGACTACCTGCGCAAGCGCTACGACGCACTCGCCGGCCACCCGCTCTTCGCGGGGCTGGAGTGGGTGCACGACCACGATGAGTTCGCCCGCCGCCTCCCGCTGATGGCCGAGGGTCGCGACCCGTCCGAGGACGTCGCGGTCAGCTGGACCGACCACGGCACCGACGTCGACTTCGGCTCGCTCACCGCGCAGCTGCTCGGGAACCTGTCGAGCCAGGGCGCGGACATCCGCTACCGCCACCAGGTCAAGGGCCTCAAGCGCGACACCGACGGCACGTGGCGCGTCAAGGTCAAGGACCTCGACGGCGGCCGCACGATCTGGATCTCGGCGAAGTTCGTCTTCGTCGGCGCCGGCGGTGGCGCGATCCAGTTGCTGCAGAAGGCGGGCATCGAGGAGATCAAGGGCTTCGCTGGCTTCCCCGTCAGCGGCGAGTTCATCCGCTGCCTCGACGAGACGGTCACCGCCAAGCACGAGGCGAAGGTCTACGGCATGGCCGCCGTCGGCGCGCCGCCGATGTCGGTGCCGCACCTCGACACGCGCGTGATCGGCGGGCAGCGCTCGCTGTTGTTCGGCCCGTACGCCGGCTGGACGCCCAAGTTCCTGAAGGAGGGGTCCTTCACCGACCTCCCGCTGTCGGTGCGTCCGCACAACCTGATGCCCATGGCCGCCGTCGGCGTGACGTCGTGGGGCCTCATCAAGTACCTGGTGCTCGAGCTCGCGAAGTCGCGCGGTCGCAAGGTCCAGGACCTGCAGGTCTTCGCCCCGCTCGCCGAGGAGGGCGACTGGGAGCTGATCACGGCCGGCCAGCGCGTGCAGGTGGTCCGCAAGAAGGGTCGCTTCGGCGGCTCGCTCGAGTTCGGCACGACGGTCGTCAACGCCTCCGACGGCACCATCGCGGGTCTGCTGGGTGCCTCGCCCGGCGCGTCGACCGCCGTCGCGGCCATGCTCGACGTGCTCGAGCGCTGCTTCCCGGGCCAGATCGACGGCTGGCGCCCGCAGCTCAAGGAGATCGTGCCGTCGTACGGGGTGTCGCTGGGCGACAACCCGACGCTCTACTCGGACCTGAAGACCTGGACGGACCGCTCGCTGGGCCTCGCCCAGGCCTGAGCTCCTCCGGCAGTCCTCACGTCTCGTGACGAGACGGGGGGACGAGCCGGGTCAGCGGTCGCGGATGGCGGCACCCTTGGCGCGCGCGGCCTCCGCGAGGGCGTCCTGGAAGTCGAGCACGCGCTGCGTGAGCTCGGGGTCGCCGACCGCGAGGATACGTGCGGCCAGCAGGCCCGCGTTGCGGGCGTTGCCGATCGAGACGGTCGCGACGGGCACGCCGGCGGGCATCTGGACGATCGACAGCAGCGAGTCCATGCCGTCGAGGTAGCGCAACGGCACCGGGACGCCGATGACGGGCAGCGGCGTGACCGCGGCCAGCATGCCGGGCAGGTGCGCGGCACCGCCGGCACCGGCCACGATCACCTCGAGGCCCCGGGTGTGGGCGTCGCGCCCGTAGGCCAGCATCTCGTCGGGCATGCGGTGCGCCGAGACCACGTCGGCCTCGTAGGCGATCCCCATCTCCTGGCAGGCGAGGGCTGCGGCCTCCATGACCGGCCAGTCCGAGTCCGACCCCATGACGATGCCCACGCGGGGCTGAGCGCTCATGGCGCCGACCCTACCGCCGGGCCTCCTCCCCCCACGCGGTGACTTCTCCACCGAACGGGGCCGGCGGTGCGTGGTCCGTCGGTCTCGTCCTGCTGCTGCACTGCCGCAGGGGGCCTGGGCTCGGTGCTGCGCGGCCGCAGGGGGCCTGGACTTGCTGCTGCGCTGCCGCAGGGGGTCTGGACCTGCTGGTGCGCTGCCGCAGGGGGTCCGGGCTTGCTGGTGCGCTGCCGCAGGGGGTCTGGACCTGCTGCTGCGCTGCCGCAGGGAGTCCGGGCTCGCTGGTGCGCTGCCTCGGCCTTCGCTGTGTCTGGT